>CALKMY010000033.1 GCA_938091275.1 Candidatus Nanopelagicales bacterium
ATGGGGGGTGACCCTTCGTCGCCGTTCGGGCGGGGGGGACGACGGCTGGCACATGAAATTGCCGCTTCGTTATTCCGAAGCGGGCGCACGTGAACACGGAATGGACGAAATCCACGTCGACGGCACCGCCTCGTTGATCCCGTCCCCACTCGTGTCTATCGCTTCGCCCTTGATTCGACGCCAAGAACTGGTGCCGGTAGCCCGCGTGGTGACCGAACGATCTCCCTTCCTCGTCCGTGATGACCACGGCGAGATCCTGGTCGAGGTGGTCGACGATTGGGTAGCCCTCGAGGGTTTTGGCGGCGACGGACCGCAGGCGACCCGCTTTCACGAGGTCGAAGTGGAGTTAGTCGCGGACTCGAAGCAGGCCCAGCGGGTTGCGCGAAGTATCGCGTCAGCCCTTCGTGATGCGGGTGCACAACCGAGCACGGTGAGCAAAGCCGCGTCCGCTCTTGGGAGACGGGCCGGGGACCCACCAGACGTACCGATCATCTCGCCTCCTGCAGCCGACGCACCGGCGGTCGATGCTCTTCAATACATCTTTGCTCGGCATGTCAACGGTCTGCTCGAAGCAGACGTTGCTGTTCGGCGAGGACTTCCCGACTCAGCCCGCCGATTGCACGTGGAATGTCGACGGCTGTTTAACGTTCTTACCACTTTCGCTCCGATCCTCGATCCAGACACCGTCGCTTTTCTGTGTGACGAGCTTTCCTGGGTGTCGGCAGAACTCGCCGAAGTTCGCAACGCCGAGTTTCAGTCGGAACGACTATCGGCAATGACGAAGGATCCCGCTGCCAGGGAATTCATCGCACAGTCTCTCGACGCTCGTGCACAGGCGACGAGATCCGGCGCGCTCGCCGCCTTGCGCAGCGATCGACACGGATTTCTTCTGGAGGACTTGATCATCATGGTCGCCGAGCCGCCGGTGACCGCCGATGGGTTCGCGCGCGCGAGGAAGATCCTTCGACGATGTGTTCGACGCTCCTGGCGAAGGTTGTCGACCGCCGTCGGCGCTGCTGACGCACGTGGCGATGATGCCTCGTGGCACAAGATTCGACTGCGAGCCGAACGGGCGGTCTTCGCCACGGACGCGGTGGCCCCGATTCTTGGTCACGCATACTCCGAGCTGGCAGCCAGTCTGCGCGCGGAGTCCGATTCGTTACGTGACGAGCAAGATGCTGCGTTCTCTGTGGAGTGGCTGCGGGACATGGCCGCATCCGCGCCGGGCGCTATCGGGTTCTGCCTGGGTGTGCTGGCATCGGAGATCTCTCGAGGTGATGCGGCACCCCGGAGTGCCTTCACCGACGAATGGTCGTCCATCGATCGTCATGCTCGCTCGCTCAAACTGGTGCGGCGATGACCGGAACTGGACAGGAAGCCTCCATCCGCGCCGCCGGGGTTGTGGTCTTCGATTCTCCCGGGGAAGCGACCGAGCGTCGCTTCCTCGCTGTCCATCGACCGCACCGTCACGACTGGTCACTTCCAAAGGGCAAAGTTGATCCCGGGGAAACAACCCCGTGCACCGCGGTTCGAGAGTGCGACGAGGAGACGGGGTATCGCGTCGCTCTCGGTGCCCGTCTTCCCTCCACGCACTACGTCTCCGGCGATATGAACAAGTCCGTGGACTACTGGGTTGGCCATGTGCGAGAAGACGAAGGGTTTGCCCCAGATGAAGAGGTAGACGAAATCCGTTGGGTGCCGGTTCCCGAAGCATCGGCGTTCTTGACGTACTCCGACGATGCGGCAATTGTCCGCCTCGCCGCTGGAGCACCCTCCACCACTCCCCTCATCATCCTTCGTCACGCAAAAGCAATGAAACGCGGCGATTTTGACGGCGACGACGCGGATCGTCCGCTGTCCGGTCGTGGTCGCGGAGAAGCAAAGACACTCGTAGACATTCTGGATGCCTATGGAATTGAGCGCGTTCACTCGTCGCCATTTAGGCGGTGCATCTCGACTGTTTCACGCTTTGCGAAGATGATCGATGCGGAGATTCACCACGAACCCGCGCTCAGCGAATCCGGTCACGAGTCCGATCCCGGGGCAACGGCAGCGCGCGTTGGTGAACTGCTTGATTCCCCGGCGCCCACCGTGCTCTGCACGCACCGACCCGTGCTACCCACCGTGATCGATTCCCTGGCACGTTCCCTCGGACTCGCGCAAACCGCGATTCACGGTGATCCGAGCTGGGACTCCCGGCTCGCGCCCGGCGCCATGATCGTTGTCCATCGAGAGTGGACGGACGCGGGCCCCCGGGCGCTCGCGGTGGAGCAGCATCAACTGCCCCGATAATCAGCCCACCGATACGTAGGCCACCGACTTCTTCTTCGAACCCGACGGTCGGACAACGGTTACCCGAACAGCACAGAGGCCGGGCGTGCGACCACGAACAAATCGTGGCTCCTTCTTCGATCCCCTCCGCTGGCACACCTCCGTCGACGCGGGGCGCACCTCCAGCCAGACATCGTCCTTTGCAGACACTTTCAGGCCAGCCCACTGCGCCAGACGTTTGGGTCTGAGTCGCGTGCCGACCGATGTGACTCCATCGACGCTGACCACGGCGAGAGGGTTGGCGGAGGCTTCGGTACCCGATGCGTAGATCGCCGTTACAACAACCTCGTACAGGCGACCTGCGTCGACATCGTCGATTACACACGCGCGGGCGGACCCATCGACAGCACAGGAATGATTTCCCGGAGTCGTCACCGCGCGATAGCCCACCGGCAGTGGCGCCGCCACCGGGGCTTTCCAGTCAACGCGAAGACGTTCACCCGCGATCGCCGCGACCTGAACCTGCTGCGGGGCGTCGACGGGCCCACTCAGTGAAGGAACGTAACCGCCCATCCACGAGACGAACGTCGTCAATCGCGTGAAGATCCCCGGGTACTCCGCTCGGCCACATTCGAATCCAACGCTCGTGACACCCGCGAGCACAGGCGTTCCCTCCACGTCGACCACGAGTGGGCTTCCGCTATCTCCCTGGCACGCGTCGATTCCCCCGGCGGGTACCCCTGCGCAGATCTCGACAACACGGTCGAAGCTCGATCCGTAATTGCCGCACTCCCCCTTGTCCGGGCTCCCGAGAATCTGAATCTGGGCTGCCCGCAATTGATTGGAAGGGTCGCCTTCGAACTCGGTGGAGCCCCAGCCGGAAATTGTCGCCGCCGTTCCCACCGGCGGCCACGCCTTCGGGTCCTGGCTCACCGGGACTCGAATCGGCGCAACGCTCGAGCCGAACACCAAAGGCTCGGCAAGGCGCAGGAGTGCTACGTCGTTGCGGTAGGAAGATTCGTCCCAATCCGGATGGACGACAACCTCCACCACCGTCGCTCGGTTTCCGGCAGATCGATCGCGCAACGTGCGGGTTCCGACGTGCACATCCACGCCGTCTGGACTCGCCCCCACAACACAGTGAGCAGCCGTCACGATCCACTCACTGTCAATGATCGATCCGCCGCACAACCGGCTATCGGGCGCAACAATGACGAGTGCCTGCCAGGGGTGCGCCTCGATAGTCGTCGGGGATCCGCCCACGACGGCCGAGGCATCTCGTGCAGGACTGACGATTGATGCGAGGAACACGGCGACGAGCAGCGCGAGGACGTGAGTTGCACGTCCACGTTGCCGCAAGCCGTTCATGGGGCGTTCACTCACCTTTCGCTCTCCGGTTCCACA
>CALKMY010000034.1 GCA_938091275.1 Candidatus Nanopelagicales bacterium
TTCATCCTCGGCGTGATCGCCGCACTGTCGGGACTGATCTCCTGGTGGGCAATTCGACGATCGTCGCTGGAACGGTAGTTCCCGCATAAGCGAAGGGCCGGGTGCACACCACCCGGCCCTTCGCGATGACAGTCTCGTTACTGCTTCACCTCAAAGCGATCAAGCATCATCACCTTGTCCCACGCGGCGACGAAGTCCGTGACGAACTTGTCGTGCGCGTCGGCGCAGCCGTATACCTCGGCAACCGCACGGAGTTGGGAGTTCGAGCCGAACACCAGGTCCATCCGGCTCGCCGTCCACCGGACGTCACCAGAGGATCGATCCTTACCCTCGAACAGGGTCTCGGTGTCGTCCGTGGGCTCCCACACGGTGCCCATGTCCAGCATGTTGACGAAGTAGTCATTCGTCAGTTGACCCTTGCGTTCGGTCAAGACCCCGACGTCGGAGCCATCGACATTGGTGCCGATAACGCGCATCCCGGCCACCAACACGGACATCTCCGGGGCAGACAAGCCGAGCAAGTTGGCCTTGTCGACCATCAACTGCTCTGTGGGCCGAACCTGGCCCTTGGCCACGTAGTTGCGCATGCCATCGGCGGCCGGCTCCAGGGCTGCGAAGGACTCGACGTCCGTCATCTCCTGGGTCGCATCGGTGCGTCCGGGAGTGAACGGCACCGTGACCGTGTGACCGGCCGCTGCCGCAGCGCTCTCGATACCGGCGGCACCGCCGAGCACGATGAGGTCCGCCATGGAGACCGTCGCGCCACCGGCCGCGTTGAACTCCGCCCGGACACCTTCCAAGGTGCTGAGCACCTGGGCGAGGTGGTCCGGGTTGTTCACGGCCCACTGGTTTTGCGGTTCGAGTCGAATGCGAGCGCCGTTCGCGCCACCGCGCTTATCGGTTCCGCGGAACGTGGAAGCCGACGCCCAGGCTGTCTGCACGAGGTCGGCAGCGGTCAGGCCAGAGGCGTTGATCATGCTCTTCAGGGTGGCCGCGTCTGCGTCAGTGATCAGTTGCGCGTCTGGAGCTGGAACGGGGTCCTGCCAGATGAGGTTCTCCTCGGGAACCTCGGACCCGAGGTAGCGAACCTTGGGCCCCATGTCTCGGTGGGTCAACTTGAACCAGGCGCGAGCGAACGCGTCCGCAAACTCCTCCGGGTTCTCCAGGAAGTGTCGGGAGATCGGCTCGTAGATCGGATCTGTGCGCAGCGCGAGGTCCGTGGTGAACATGATCGGCGCGTGGCGGGTGCTCGGATCGTGAGCATCGGGAACGGTGTCGGCTGACGCGCCACCCACCGGGATCCACTGTGTGGCTCCTGCGGGGCTCTTAGTCATCTCCCATTCGTGTCCAAAGAGCGTCTCGAAGTAGGACATGTCCCACGTCGTGGGTGTCGATGTCCAGGCTCCCTCGAGTCCGGAACTGATGGTGTCGTCACCGCTGCCCGAACCCATGGAGTTCGTCCAACCAAGCCCCATGTCCTGGAGCGGGGCAGCCTCGGGCTCGGGGCCGACGTACGCGTTCGGGTCGCCGGCGCCATGCGCCTTGCCGAACGTGTGACCGCCGGCGATGAGGGCGACCGTCTCGTGATCGTTCATCGCCATCCGGCCGAAGGTTTCGCGGATGTCGCGCGCGGCGGCCATCGGATCGGGGACGCCGTTGGGTCCTTCGGGGTTGACGTAGATCAAGCCCATCTGAACCGCGGCGAGAGGGTTCTCCAGGTCGCGGTCACCGGTGTAGCGCTCGTCGGCCAGCCACTCGGCTTCCGAGCCCCAGTAGGTGATGTCTGGCTCGTAGACGTCAGCGCGACCGCCACCGAACCCGAAGGTTTGGAATCCCATGGACTCCATGGCCACATTGCCCGTCAGGATGAACAGGTCACCCCAGGACAGCTTGCGGCCGTACTTCGCCTTGATCGGCCATAGCAGCCGGCGGGCCTTATCGAGGTTGACGTTGTCTGGCCAGGAGTTCAGCGGAGCGAAGCGCTGCATGCCTGCGCCTCCACCACCGCGCCCATCGCTGGTGCGGTAGGTACCGGCACTGTGCCAGGCCATGCGAACGAAGAACGGGCCGTAGTGGCCGTAGTCGGCGGGCCACCACTCTTGCGAATCAGTCATCAGAGCCACGAGATCGGCCTTGACTGCGGCGAGGTCGAGGGATTCGAATTCCGTCGCGTAGTCGAAGTCGTCTCCCATCGGGCTGGCGCCGGCTGTGCCGTGGGGAAGGACCCGCAGATTCAGTTGATTGGGCCACCAGTCATCGTTTTGTTGGCCGACACCCACGGATCCGTGGTCGACCGGGCACTTGCTTTCGGTTGCCATCGTTGGCTCTCCTATCGGTGGTGTTTCTTAGGTGTGGGAAGGGGTGTGCTCGGGTGAGCAGGTAGGGCATCGACCCCAGTAGACGACCTCGGCTTCGTCGATGACGAAGCCTTGATCGTTTGCTGCGGTCAAGCAGGGGGCATCGCCGACAGCGCAATCGACATCGGCGAGGTCGCCGCAGGTGCGGCAGACCACGTGGTGATGATTGTCGCCGGTACGTGTTTCATATCGGGTGGCAGAGCCGGCGGGTTGTATTCGGCGCAGAAGTCCGGTCTCGGCGAGGACCGCGAGCGAGTCATAGACCGATTGTCGCGAGATTGAGCCGATAGTGCGACGAACATCGTGCACAACGATGTCCGCCGTGGCGTGGGGAGAGCCCTGCACGGCTGCCAAAACGGCGATTCGCTGCGGGGTTACCTGCAGGCCGTGCTGACGCAACAGCGTGGGGGCATCGTTCATCGGGCCCTAGATTAGGTCCAGATTTGGATCCGTTCAACCCGAATCGGGCCCTGATGCCGGGGT
>CALKMY010000035.1 GCA_938091275.1 Candidatus Nanopelagicales bacterium
ATGGTCGCTCAAGCGGTGGGCTTGGAGGCTGCCGTGCGGTATCTGGACAGCGTGGGCATCGAGTCGATCGAACAACACGAGCGCGACCTGACCGCTTACGCATTGGCGACGTTGTCTCAGATGCCGGGCGTGCGGATCATCGGACCAGTGTCGACGGTGGATCGTGGAAGCGCCATCTCGTTCGTTGTCGACGGACTGCACCCCCACGATGTTGGTCAGGTGTTGGACGACCGGGGTGTGGCGGTGCGGGTGGGCCACCACTGCGCGTGGCCGACGTGTCGGCGTTACGGGGTTCCGGCGACGACCCGGCTGTCCACGTACCTCTATAACGACACCGACGACATCGACGCGGCGGCAGCCGGCGTTCGTGCGGCCCAAGAGTTCTTTGGAGTGGCATGAGCGACAACGTCGAAGCCTTGTATCAGGAGATAATCCTCGACCACTACAAGCATCCGCGCGGTTCCGGCTTGCTCACCGACGCGGTGGGGGAGAGTTTCCAGGTCAACCCGACCTGCGGCGATGAAGTCACCGTAGGGGTTCGCCTCGACGACAACGATCACCTCCACGTTGGATATGAAGGTCAGGGTTGCTCCATCTCGCAGGCGAGTGCGAGCGTGATGACCGAGCTGCTCGAGGACGCCACACTCGATCGAGTGGCGGAGGCGGAGCGGGCCTTCCACGAGTTAATGCACTCCAAAGGTGCGGGAGAGCCGAACGAGGACGCGCTGGGAGATGGCATCGCATTCGCGGGTGTCTCGAAATACCCAGCGAGGATAAAATGTGCGCTCCTACCGTGGGTCGCGCTGCAGGATGCGCGCCTGAAGGCTGGAATCGAGCTTGACAAGCCCACGACGCCGGACGCCTGACCGAAGGAGCATGATGGACGCCATGGTTGCGCAAGAAGATGACGTCTTCGAGGCGATGAAGGACGTTGTGGATCCCGAGCTCGGCATCAATGTCGTTGATCTCGGGCTGGTCTACGGGGTCAGCGTCGAGGAAGGGAATATCGCCACCATCGATATGACCCTGACATCGGCGGCCTGCCCCTTGACGGACGTCATCGAGGATCAGACGAGGGCGGCCCTGCTGGAGGTCGTCGACGACTTCCGGATCAATTGGGTATGGATGCCGCCGTGGGGCCCCGACAAGATCACCGATGATGGTCGGGAAATGCTGAGGAGTCTCGGTTTCAACGTGTAAATCTCAGCGAGCGGCTCTCGCACCGTGATTGCGGCCTCCGATATCGAATTGAGGGCTGGCCCCGAACTACTACTCACGGTTGATCAGCTACGTGTGGCGCCCGGGGATCGCATCGGCCTCGTCGGGCGGAACGGTGCCGGCAAGACAACCCTCATGAAAGCGTTGTCGGGCGAACGCGCACCGACGGCCGGCGACGTTCGAGCCTCCGGAACAGTCGGCTACCTGCCGCAAGATCCCCGGGCGGCCAATACCGATGAATTGGCACGTGATCGGATCCTGGATGCCCGTGGCTTGACCGACATTGCCGCCCGTCTTCGGCGAGTGACCGAAGCGATGGCGGACGTGCCCGAAGGAACAGACGCCTGGGACAAGGCAGCGAGGCGATACGAGCGCGCGGAAGCGGAGTTTTTGGCACTCGGTGGATACGCCGCCGAATCGGAAGCCGCAACGATCGCCGCATCTGTCGGCCTTCCCGCCCGCATTATGGATGCGACCCTCGGAACCCTGTCTGGTGGCCAACGTCGACGCGTGGAGTTGGCACGGATTTTGTTCAGTGGTGCAGATGTCCTCTTGCTGGATGAGCCCACCAACCATCTCGACGCGGACTCGATTCGTTGGCTGCGTGAATTCCTGCGGTCCTATGCGGGCGGATTCATCGTGATCAGCCATGACGCGGAATTACTGGCGGACACCGTCAACAAGATTTGGCACCTCGACGCGCAGCGTCAGGAAATCGACCAGTATGCGATGGGGTGGGCGAAGTACCTCGAGGCACGAGAGGTCGACGAGCGGCGGCGCCGTCGCGAACGGAGAAATGCCGAGCAGCAGGCGGCGGCTTTGCGCGATCAAGCCGAGCGCATGCGAGCCAAGGCAACCAAGGCGCGCGCAGCCCAGAGCATGTTCCGACGTGCAGAGAAACTTCTGGCGGAGACCGAAGGAGACCGCCGACAAGACCGAGTGGCGTCGCTTCGGTTTCCCGACCCGGCGCCGTGCGGGAAGGTCCCTCTGGCCGGGCAGGGTCTCTCACGTTCCTATGGAAGCCTCGAGGTCTTCACTGATGTCGATCTGGCTATCGACAAGGGCTCGCGGGTCATGATTTTGGGTCTCAATGGTGCCGGCAAGACGACCTTGCTTCGGATCCTCGCGGGGGTGGATGCGCCGGACACCGGGTCGGTGGACACCGGCCACGGGGCTGTCATCGGTTACTACGCCCAGGAGCACGAAACGCTGGACCCCACGGCCACGGTGGAGCAGACACTCGCCCACGCGGCACCCGAACTCGATGATTCTCGTCGCCGGACGATCCTCGGGTCCTTTCTGTTCTCCGGTGAGAGCGTCCGTAAACCAACCGGCGTTTTGTCCGGTGGTGAGAAAACACGGTTGTCTCTCGCCTGCTTGGTGGTGTCGGGCGCCAACGTGCTGCTGCTGGACGAACCGACGAATAACCTGGACCCCGCATCACGGTCCGAGGTGCTGCACGCGATACGCCAGTACGGGGGAGCGGTTGTCCTGGTCAGTCACGATCCGGGCGCCGTGGAGGCACTCGAGCCGGAGCGAGTTGTCCTGTTGCCAGACGGTGACGAAGACCTGTGGAGTGATGATTACATCGATTTGGTCGAATTGGCCTGAAGGAGGTTCCCTTGGACGCACGTTCCGAACATTCCGCGGACATCGTCGTCACTGTTGACGGTGATTGCGCGACCGTCAGCCTCACTCGCCCCCACGTGCGCAACGCACAGACACCCGAGATGTGGAATCAGCTGGCCGAGATTGGGCGATCGATGCCCGATGACGTTCGGTTTGTCGTTCTTCGAGGGGAAGGCGAGGACTTCTCCGCGGGTCTGGATCGCCAGGCACTCGCCGGACCCATGATCGACCAGCTCCGAGACAACCCGCACCCGTTCATCGCGGCCGCGCAGGCGGGGTTCGCCGTGTGGAGCAACATTCCGCAGACGGTTATCGCCCAGGTTCAGGGGAATGCGATCGGTGCTGGATTTCAGTTGGCGCTGGCCAGCGACGTGATCATCGCCGCGTCCAATGCTCGTTTCGCCATGCGAGAGACCTCGCTTGGTTTGGTTCCCGATCTCGGCGGCACCGGAGCGCTCGTCGACGCGATCGGGTATCGACGAACCTTCGCGCTATGCGCAACCGGTGACTTCCTCAGCGCCGACCAGGCCCATCGGTGGGGAGTGGTGCACCAGGTCGCCGACGACGCATCCGCTGCGGTGACGGCCCTCCTTGACCAGTTGCGAGGTGTGGACGCCGGCGCGCTGGGAGACCTCAAAGCGCTCTTGCGGACTGTCGCCCGTGATCAACAGTCATGGGATGCCGAGCGCGATGCGCAACTACGTCGCCTGTCGGCGCTGTTCGGTTCTGCTCCGGCATGAGCATGAGTACGGTCTGGCAGACCTATCAGTCGATGACACGGGATCGATCGGTCGCCGGACAGAGAGTGTCGCGGGGAACGGTCCGACGCATCCTTGGCTATGCGCGTCCGTATCGGGCGATCATTGCCATGTTTATTGGCACCCTGGTGGTTACATCGCTGCTGAGCGTGGCGCAGCCACTCCTTTTTAAGAGAATTGTCGACGACGGCATCAGCGTTGGCAACGCGTCGCTGGTGACCTGGACGGCACTCGCTATCGCCGGGCTCGCTATCGCGGACGCAGCCTTTGGCATCGTCAGTCGCTGGTATTCAGCACGCATCGGAGAGGGATTGATTTTCGATCTCCGTAGCCAGGTGTACGACCATGTGCAGCACCAGTCGATAGCGTTCTTCACTCGGGCGCAGACAGGAGCGTTGATCTCACGACTCAACAGCGATGTGATCGGCGCGCAACAGGCCTTCACGTCGACGCTGGGTGGAGTTCTCGGCAATTTGATTTCCGTCAGTGTAGTTCTGGTCGCGATGTTCGCACTGTCCTGGCAGATCACGCTGGCCTCGTTGATCCTCGTGCCGGTGTTTTTGCTCCCCGCCCGATACATGGGGCGACGTCTTCAGGCATTGACGCGAGAACAAATGGGACTGAATGCGGAAATGAGCTCTCAGATGACCGAGCGGTTCAACGTCTCGGGGGCGCTGCTCGTCAAACTGTTCGGACGGCCGGAAGATGAGTCCTCACTCTTCGCCGGTCGTGCCCGTCGGGTCCGGGACATCGGAATTCGCATCGCCATGGCGAACCGGTGGTTCTTCACCGCGCTCACTCTTGTCGCGGCGCTGGCCACCGCCGTG
>CALKMY010000036.1 GCA_938091275.1 Candidatus Nanopelagicales bacterium
TCCGGCCCGCGCGTCGATCTGTCGATCGGCCGTGGTTTCGAGGGCTTGCAGCCGGAGGGAACCGTGGCGGCCGCACTGGCGTCGCCGTCACCCTCCCTGTCGGGCCCGGGCTGCTCGGTCGAGTAACACCTGAACTGCCTGGCCGAAGGGCGCGAAGGCCGGGTTGGTGGTCTGCCCTGCGACGAAGCGCGCCCAGATCTGTTGCAAGATCACAGCGAGCCGGAAGAGCCCGTAGGTCTCGTAGAAGGCCCAGTGGGCGGTGGTGAAGCCCATGCGTGCCGAGTATTGCTCGACGATGCTCTCCCGCGTAGGCATCCCCGGGAGGTCGCTTGGTTGACGCTTGAGTGCGGCGAAGGCCGGATCGATGTCGATGTCGGTGGAGTCAATCCAGTACGCGAGTGCCGCGCCCACATCCATCAGCGGATCGCCGATGGTGGCCATCTCCCAGTCCAAGACACCGATGATCGTCGGCTGATTGCCCGGTTCGAGTGAGTGCGTGTCCATGATCATGTTGTCCAGCCGCCAGTCCCCGTGAATGACGCAGGCTGCGACGTCCGAGGGCCGATTGTCCGCCAGCCAATTGATGACGTTCTCCCCGTCCGGAACGTCGGGAGTGCGTGCCTTTCGGTAACGCTCGGACCAGCCGGAAACTTGCCGGTCCACGTAGCCCGGCCCCTTCCCCCAGTCGCTCAACCCCGCGCGATCCACGTCGACGGAGTGCAGATCAGCCCATCGATCGACATAGACGCGACCGACGTCGCGTGCCTGGTCACTGGTGAGCGCATCAGCCGATTCCGGTCGCAGGATTGTTCCGTCGAGGTACTCCATGACATAGAAGGGCGAGCCGATCACCGAGTCATCGGTGCAGTAGGCGTCGATTCGCGGGACGTAGGGAAATTGATCGCGCACGTGATTGATGACGTGCACTTCTCGACCCATGTCGTGGGCGGATGCGGCCTTCGTTCCCGCCGGTGGTCGGCGCAGAACCAGGTCGTGGCCGCCGTAACTCAATCGGTAGGTGAGGTTCGAAGCGCCGCGTGTGAATTGGGTGACCTGCGGTAATCCGTCGGGTAACTCGTGCGCATCCGGCAGATCCGAAACTTGGGTGCGCAACCAACGATCCATCGCGGCGACGTCGAAGGAGTCCTCGTCACGTACCCGCGACTGAATGCTCATCGACGGCGCAGTTCTTGACGAGCGATATCTCGAAGGTGAACCTCATCCGGGCCGTCGGCCAGTCGCAGCGATCGAGCGCCGGCATACATCGCCGCGAGCGGCGTATCGTCGCTGACGCCGGCCCCGCCGTGCACCTGAATCGCCCGGTCGATGACGTCGCAGGCGACCCGAGGGGCGACCACCTTGATTGCGGCGATCTCGGTGCGGGCTGCTTTTGCGCCCACGCTGTCGATCATCGCGGCGGCCTTCAAGGTGAGCAGTCGTGCTTGATCGATCTCGATGCGAGACAACGCGATGGACTCGCGAACCACCCCCTGATCGCTGAGAGGTTTTCCGAATGCGACGCGTTCCCGGGAGCGGTCGATCATCATGTCCAAGGCGCGCTCGGCAAGTCCGATCATGCGCATGCAGTGGTGAATACGTCCTGGCCCAAGACGTGCCTGTGCGATGGCGAAACCGGCTCCTTCCTCACCGATGAGGTTCGATGCTGGAACTCTGGCGTTGTCGAAGGTGATCTCTCCGTGACCGTGCTGGTCGTGGTACCCGAAGACCGGCAAGGACCGCTGGACGGTGACCCCGGGTGTGTCCATCGGCACGAGAACCATCGACTGCTGGCGATGGGTCTCCGCGGCCGGGTCCGTCTTGCCCATCAGGATCAGGATCTCGCAGCGTGGGTCCAGCGCTCCGGTCGTCCACCACTTGCGTCCGTTGATGACGTAGTCGTCACCGTCGCGTTCGATGCGGGTCGCGATATTGGTTGCGTCGCTAGATGCGACGTCCGGCTCGGTCATCGCGAAGCCGGAGCGGATGCGCCCGTCCAGCAGCGGTTCGAGCCACTGCGCGCGCTGGGCGTGTGTGCCGAACATGTGCAGAACTTCCATAGTCCCGGTGTCGGGTGCTGAGCAGTTCATCGCCTCCGGCGCGATCTCGATGGAACGGCCCGTGAGTTCGGCGATGTGGGCGTAGTCGGCAACGGTGAGACCGTGCGCGGGATCGGTGCTCTCGGGCAGAAAGAGGTTCCATAGTCCCTGCGATCGCGCGACTTCTTTGAGCTCCTCGACGACTGGCGGCAGATGATGCGGTGTGCCCTGTTCGGTGAGCGCCCGCCGTTGCTCAGCGTAAGTCGGCTCGGCGGGATAGACATGGGCGTCCATGAAGGCGGTGACCGTGGAGAGGTACTCGCTGGCTCGTGCGCTCGGTCCGAGATCCATGTCATTCCTTCGCATCGCTGCTGTGTCTTGTTCTTGGCAGAAGTGTTCACCTGCGACCGGGGCCGCTAGGGGACAGCATGCCGAGAAGAACCTCGCTTGCGAGGCACTTCTCGTCGAATGGCGGTGGCGGTGGGATTTGAACCCACGGTGAGGTTGCCCCCACACGCGCTTTCGAGGCGCGCTCCTTTGGCCGCTCGGACACGCCACCGCGAAGGAGGGTACAAGGTGGATCGCGACGAGGGCGAGCGGCGTCGGCCGCCTTCATGGTCGTCAGACGACGAGCAGAAGAGCCGCGCGGAGGATAGGGGATTCGAACCCCTGAGGGCTATTAACCCAACCCGCTTTCCAAGCGA
>CALKMY010000037.1 GCA_938091275.1 Candidatus Nanopelagicales bacterium
GATGGCAAGCCGAACCCGCATCTGTGGACCGACCCGACGTACGCGATCGTCTACGCAGACATCGTTCGTGAGGTCCTCAGTGAGCGCGATCCCGAGTGCGCAGACCAGATGCAGGAGAACTTCGAGGCCTTCGCTGCGCAGGCTGAGGAACTTGCTGAGGCCGTCCGACTGGACCAGCAAACGGTTCCCGCCGGGGGTCTGAAGCTCGTGACCTACCACGACGCTTACGCCTATTTCGCGGAGAACTTCGGTTGGCAGGTGGTCGGCGCAGTCCAGCCCAGCGACTTCGCCGATCCGACCCCGTCCGAAGTCGTCACCTTGATCGAGCAAATCCGCGCCGAAGGAGTTCCGACGATCTTCGGGTCCGAGGTCTTCCCCTCGAATGTGCTTGAAGAAGTCGGCAACGAAACCGGCGTGCGCTACGAGCAGTCCTTGCGCGATGACGACCTGCCGGGTGCTCCGGGCGAGGAGAACCATTCATGGCTCGGGTTGATGCAGTACAACTTCGCCACCATGATCGAGGGCCTCGGCGGTGACGCCTCAAACGTTCGGGTGGTCGACATCACGAGCCCGGTTCCGGATAACGCGGACTATCCGCAATGACAGGCACCGGTGTCGGCCCCGAACTCATCAGGCTGATCGGAGTCGATGCTGGCTACAACCACCAGGCAGTCCTGCATGACGTGAACATTCACGTCCATGAAGATCAATTCACCGGGATCGTCGGACCGTCTGGGTCGGGAAAGACCACTCTTCTGCGGCTGCTGCTTGGCATCATCCGGCCCATGTCCGGCTCGATCGATCAGATCGAGGATCTCCGGACTGCGTACGTTCCCCAACTCGAGACAGTCAACTGGGATTTCCCGATCACCGTTCTTGAATGCGTCCTTATGGCCGGACAGCCGGCCAACGGGCGGCGCTTCACCTTGCCGTGGGGCAATGCTCGAGAGAAAGCGAGTGCCATGGAGGTGCTCGCGCGGTTGAACATCGCGCAGTTGGCCGACCGGCAGATTCGACAACTGTCGGGTGGACAGCAGCAGCGCATGTTCCTCGCGCGCGCCCTCTATCGCCAACCGCAACTGCTCTTGCTCGACGAGCCCACCAGTGGCGTGGATGTGTCCACCCGGCATGACGTTCTTCATCTGCTCGCAGACCTCCACGAGGACGGTGTGGCGATCGTCTTGACGACACATGACTTGAACGGCATGGCGGCTCACCTGCCGCACCTCATCTGCGTCAACCATCGGGTGATCGCTGATGGAACACCAGAGGACGTGATTCGCCCGGAGGTTTTGGAAAAGACCTACGGAGCGCGCATGGAAGTTCTCGAGCATCTGGGGATGCGCGTGGTTGTCGATGACGGAGGCGAGCGAGTAGATCGAGCATCGCAGGTGGAGGCGTGATGGAGGCGATTCTCGAGCCGCTCGGATACACCTTCTTCGTGAAGGGCCTCCTCGTCGCGGGGCTCTCCGGGGCGCTACTTGGCTTTATCGGCGTGTACATCGTGCTGCGTGGGATGAGCTACATCGGTCACGGGCTCTCCCATTCGATCTTCGGGGGCTTCGCCGCTGTGCAACTCTTCGCCACGCAGTTCTACATCCTCGGCGCGGGGTTGTGGGGAATCGCATCCGCGCTTGCGATCAACGCTGTATCCAAGCGAAGCCGACTCGGTGCCGACGCTGCGATCGGAGTCATCACGACCGCGTCGTTCGCCTTAGGTGTTGCCCTGTTCGCGCGGTTCGGGTCCAGTGGCCCGTCCTTCGAAAATGCACTCTTCGGATCCATCCTGGGGATTTCCGTCGAGCAGATCGTAGGGCTTGTCGCCGTCTCACTGCTCGCGGTGATCTTCGTGTTCGTGCGCTATCGGGCGCTGTTGTTCACGACGTTCGACCCCGACGTTGCCAATGTCTCAGGGGTGCGCGTCGGCCGGGTGGAAGCCCAGTTGATGATCATCCTGTCGTTGTCGATCTTGGCCACGTTGACGGTTATCGGTGTCACGCTCGTCGCCGCGATGCTGGTGATCCCAGCAGTGGTGGCGCGAATGCTCACCGATTCCTTCTCTCGCATGTTGGCCTGGAGCACCGCGGTGGGAACGGTCAGCGGACTGGTGGGTATGTATGTCAGTTACTACGCCGAAGTTCCATCGGGAACCATGATCGTGCTGGTGGGCACCGCGATATTCCTCGTGGTCTTTGCCTTCGCGGGGAGTGCTCGGCGACGAAAGTCAGCGGGCTTGGACGCGCATGTGGAGCCCGTTCCCTCATCAGCTGCCGCGCGGTAGTCGTCCAGAGTTTCCACCGACGTTCGTGAGTCCTGGCGCGCGTCGTAGGCTTGCATCGTTCAACGCCCGTTAGAGGAGACCCGCATGGCCGACACCACGCACGCTCCACCGTCACTGCTCGTCGATGAGCGAACGCACGTCGCCGCTGCGCGAGAAGAACTGTTGGCGTCTTTGGCCAACCTGAAGGCAGAGGCGGCACCGGGAGCGCTGGCGCAACGTGCACTCGGTGCAGCCAAAGGATGGTTCACCGATGAGTACGGCGGCATTCGCCCCGAACGAGTCGCCATCGTGGGCGCGGTCGTCGTGGGGTTCGTCACCATCAAGATCTTGGGGCGGCGCGGCCGTTGACCTCGACTCAGGAAGAGACGAGCACCGCCTCGTCGGTGCCGGACACGCGGCCACGATTGGACGGCTCGGTACCCATCAAGTTGCTGCATGACCGCGTCCTGGTGCGGGAAGGCGGAGAGGACGGGGAGCGCCGCTCGAGCGGCGGCATCGTGATTCCGGCGACCGCGCAGGTAGGTCGCCGCCTGTCGTGGGCCACAGTCGTCGCGGTCGGCCCCAACGTCCGAAGTGTCGAAGTTCAAGATTCGGTGCTCTTCGAGCCAGAGGATCGTGGAACCGTGGAGCTTCAGGGGATCGACTACGTCCTCCTTCGTGAACGCGACCTGCATGCGGTTGCCTCGAGTCGTCACGCAACGTCCGGCACAGGCCTGTACTTGTAGGTATGAGTAACGCGGAGCGGCCGATCCTCGTCGGTGGTACCGGGCGCAGTGGCTCCACCATCGTTGGGCACCTGCTCGATCACCACCCGGACCTGACCCTGACCCGTCCGATGGAAGTCCGGTTCATTACCGGCAACGACGGAATTGCGGATGCACTCGCCGTGGCGATGCGCAAACCCGGCAGCGCGAAGGCCGAAGCGGCGGCACGTTTGGCAGCCACCCGGATCATGGAGCGGTGGTTCAGGCGGGCCCCCGATGTCGGCCTGCATACATCGGTGGAGCGCGAGGAGCTTCAAGGCTGGTGCGAGCGCTACCTGGAGCAGTCGGAGACCGATCCGCTAGGCGCGGCCCAGACAATCACCCGCACCATCATGACGAGCATCGCCCGTTCGATGGGCGCCGATCGTTGGGTGGACACCACCCCGGCGAACGCTCGCAAGGCGGACCGCGTCGAACCGATCTACCCGGATTCCACGGTGATCGTGGTGAACCGTGACGGCCGGGACGTGGCCGCCTCGTTTGTTCACCAAACATTCGGTCCCGACGACGTCTTCGAAGCCTTGGCCCAGTGGGAGCAGCGCATGGGGCGCATACACGCCGCGACACAACGCTCACGCCCCGATCGCATTTTGAGCGTCGATCTTGTCGATCTCGTGCGGACTGCCCGCTCAGAGACGATCGAGCAGATCTGTTCGTTCGTCGGAGTGAGCGTCGATCAGGACATGTGCGCCTGGTTCGACGCGAACGTGACTCACGAGAGCTCCCATGCGGGACGGTGGCGCCGGGATTTCGATGCGGATACGTGCGCGCAGATCGATGAGGCCTATCTCGGCGCCTGCGAGCGTCTGGTGAGTGCTGGAGTGCAGTTGCCATCGGGCGAGTAGTGCACGCCGATCTCCGGCATGATCATCACGTGATCGATTGCATAGTGGTGGGAGCCGGACACAACGGATTGGTGACGGCTGCGTATCTCGCTCGATCGGGGTACTCGGTGCTGGTGCTGGAGGCCAACTCGTCGGTGGGCGGCGCGGCTGTTTCCGCCGAGGTGTTCCCCGGCATGGGGGCTCGGGTGAGCAAGTACTCCTACCTTGTGTCACTCCTGCCGCCGGCCATCGCGCGAGATCTGGCCATCGATGTGCCGCTGGCTCGGCGCCGCGTCGCCTCGTACACCCCCGATCCGGCCGACCCTCGCCGCGCCTTGGTCATCCCTTCCGACGATGAGCAGACCCTCGTTGCCAACATCGAAGACTTCACCGGGAGCGCGAAGGAAGCGGCAGCCTGGCAACGGTTCTACGCCCGGACCACGGCGATGGCCGAGGTGATGTTTCCGTCGCTGACGAAACCACTCGTGTCACGAGAGGACATGAGAGCGCGAATCGACGCGACCGACTGGTCGGACTTTGTCGAGCGCCCCCTCGGTGAAGTTCTGGAGAACACTTTCGAGGACGATGTGATTCGCGGTCTTGTTTTCACCGACGGGTTGATCGGTACGTTCGCAGACGCCCACGAGGACTCCCTGCATCAGAACATCTGCTTTCTGTATCACGTGATCGGGCAGGGCACGGGGCAGTGGGATGTCCCAGTGGGTGGCATGGGAGCGATCACCGCTCAACTCGCCGACCGGGTGCGCTCGGCCGGAGGTCAGGTGCGCACCGGAGCCGAGGTGATCGCGATCGAGGACGACGGTGAGCACGTCTCGGTGACTACCCGCGAGGGAGACGACGAGGTGACCTACACCGCACGAACGCTCGCAGCGAATTGCGCGCCGGGTGTTCTCGCGAAATTACGTGGACACGAAACAGCGACGATCAGCGATGCAGACGGCGGCGCACAGGTGAAAGTGAACATGCTGCTGTCGCGCCTTCCTCGGTTGAGGGACGATTCAGTCGATCCAGCGGATGCCTTCAGTGGCACCTTCCATGTGAACGAGAGCTACGGGCAACTCGGGGTGGCCCACCGAGTGGCGGCCAGCGGACAGTTGCCTACTCCCTTGCCCGCGGAGATCTACTGCCACAGTCTCAGCGACCCGAGCATTCTGTCCGATGACCTTCAAGCCGCAGGGGCTCACACACTGACGTTGTTCGGCCTGCACACGCCGCACTCGCTCTTCGCCTCCAACGGAACTCACCAGACCCGCGCTGCCGGACACGCCCTCGATGCTGATGATGCCCTCGCCGCCGTCCACGCAACCCTCGACTCGGTGCTGGCCGAGCCCGTCGCGGACTGCCTGATGACCGATGCCGAAGGAAATCCGTGCATCGAGGTGAATACGACGGCTGATGTGGAGCGCGACCTGCGAATTCCGACGGGCAACATCTTCCACACGCCGTTGGCGTGGCCGTGGGCCGACGATGACCAGCAGATCGGAATGTGGGGAGTGGAGACGGATTCACCACGGATCGTCGTGTGCGGCAGTGGAGCTGCTCGCGGGGGAGGCGTCTCCGGCATACCCGGTCACAACGCTGCTCGGCATCTGACTAGCGTTCTCGGGTAAGTGCATTCCCAACCCTGATTCGAGGCTCCTCATGACCGCACTCACCTCCGACGCACTCGCCGCAAAGGTCGTCCTCGTCGTTGGCGGCACCCAGGGGGTGGGAGCAGCCATCGCCCGCCGTGCGGCTCAGTC
>CALKMY010000038.1 GCA_938091275.1 Candidatus Nanopelagicales bacterium
TCTCGTGCTCCCGCTCGAAAGTCTTGCTCCCTGCGTCTGCTTGATCGTCACCTGCCCCGTCTCCGGAATCGCGAATCAGGTCGGCGAGACCCTCTTCGGTGGCGGCGATTTCCTCCAGGAGTCGCTCGCGTTCGCTGTGCAATTCGGTACGCACCTCGGCGAGCTCAGAGTCGGTCCACGGTGACTCGTCCTCACGAACGACGGGGCGCTTCTTTGCCGCCCTCTTTATGGTCGCCTTCTTCGGGGCGGCTTTCGGATCGGTTGCTTTCTTCGGGGCCGCCTTCTTCGCAGCTGCCTTCTTGGGGGCTGTCTTCTTGGGGGCCGCCTTCTTCGGAGCCGCCTTCTTGGTGGGAGCCTTCTTAGGGGCCGCCTTCTTGGCAGGAGCCTTCTTTGCAGCCGCCTTCTTGGGGGCCGCCTTCTTCGGAGCCGCCTTCTTGGCGGGAGCCTTCTTCGGAGCCGCCTTCTTGGCGGGAGCCTTCTTCGTGGCCGCCATCGTGATCTCCTCAGTTGCCGTTCCGCTGCCCGCCCGCACCCGCCAGGACGTTTCCTTGAGGCCGACGCGCCGCTGCGTGCAGGAATGGTAGGGGGTGGTTTCACGGTCACGGGTCACCGGCACGCCGACCGACACGACTATCCTGCCCGTTCGGACAGGAGGCGCCATGTACAAGGCCGTGCCCGTGCAGATCGATCTGCCGGCCATGGAACACCAGATTCTGGATCTGTGGGATCAAGAATCGGTGTTCGAGCGCTCCCTTGCGCAAGCCGAGGGGCGCCCCCTGTGGACCTTCTACGAGGGCCCTCCCACGGCCAACGGCACCCCCGGAGCCCACCACGTGGAAGCACGTGTCTTTAAGGACATCTTCCCTCGCTATCGCACGATGAAGGGGTACTTCGTGCCCCGTCAAGCAGGGTGGGACTGCCACGGATTGCCCGTCGAACTCGCGGTCGAGCGGGAACTCGGTTTCAGCGGCAAGCAGGACATCGAGAATTACGGGATCGCTGAATTCAATGAACGGTGTCGCGAATCCGTTCTCCGCCACGTCGACGAGTTCACCCACATGAGCAAGCGGATGGCGTTCTGGGTGGACACCGACTCTGCTTACTGGACCATGGATCGGGACTACGTCCAAAGCGTCTGGTGGTCGTTGAAAGAGATCTTCGACGCAGGCTTACTCGTGCAAGACCACCGCGTCGCGCCGTACTGCCCACGGTGCGGGACCGGACTAAGCGACCACGAGCTCGCCCAAGGCTACGAAACGGTGGTCGACCCGTCGGTCTACGTTCGCTTCCCCATCGACGACGGACCTGTGGCCGAGGCTTACCCCTCCGCGGCCCTGTTGGTGTGGACGACAACGCCGTGGACGCTTGTGTCGAATACGGCGGTGGCCGTCCGACCAGACGCCACGTACGTGGTCGTGAAAACTGAGGACAATGAACATCTCGTTGTCGCACAGGAGCTCGTGTCACACGTCTTCGGCGACAGTGACGTCGAGATCGTCGAGGAGTTCGCTGGGTCGCACCTTGAGCACACCCGATACCGGCGTCCCTTCGACCTCGTGGACATCCCTGACTCCCACTACGTCATCCTCGCCGACTACGTCACGACAGACGATGGAACAGGACTGGTTCACCAGGCGCCGGCCTTCGGCGCAGACGACCTCGCGAGTTGTCGCAGCTACGGACTCCCCGTCGTCAACCCGATCAATCCAAACGGCACCTTCGTCGACGAGACGCCACTGGTGGGCGGAATGTTCTTCAAGACCGCCGACGAAGTACTGGCAGCCGATCTCGACGAGCGGGGTCTGCTCTTTCGCCGAAACCCCTACGAGCACTCCTACCCTCACTGCTGGCGATGCCACACGCCGCTTCTGTACTACGCGCAGCCGTCCTGGTACATCAAGACGACAGCCGTCAAGGAAGCACTTCTGGCGCAAAACGAGCAGACCAACTGGTACCCGCCGACCATTAAATGGGGCCGCTACGGCGACTGGCTCACCAACAACGTGGACTGGGCCTTGTCACGCAACAGGTACTGGGGAACGCCGTTACCTATTTGGCGATGCGAAGCTGGACACCTCACGGCCATTGGATCGCTCGAGGAGCTGTCGTCGCGCGCCGGGAGGGACGTCGACGATCTTGATCCCCACCGTCCGTTCGTCGACGATGTCGCCATTCAGTGTCCAGAGTGCGAGAACACGGCGCATCGTGTGCCGGAGGTCATCGACTGCTGGTACGACTCCGGCGCCATGCCGTTCGCCGCACTGGGGTACCCGCGCAAGAATGCAGAAGAGTTCGCGCAGCAGTACCCCGCCGACTTCATTTGCGAAGCGATCGATCAAACCCGCGGTTGGTTCTATTCCTTAATGGCCGTCGGGACTCTTGTCTTCGGAGAATCGTCATACAAGAACGTCGTTTGCCTTGGCCACATCTTGGACGAAGACGGCCGCAAGATGAGTAAGCACCTCGGGAACGTGCTCGAACCCATCCCCCTGATGGACACGCACGGTGCTGACGCAGTGCGCTGGTTCATGTTGGCCTCCGGCTCTCCGTGGCAAGCCCGTCGCGTCGGTCACACGGCGATTGCCGATGTTGTCCGCCGAACACTCCTTACCTACTGGAACACCGTTTCCTTCCAATCGCTGTATGCCAGAACCGCGGAATGGTCTCCGTCGACGGGAGCGCCGGCGACCGGGGAGCGCCCACTCATCGACCAGTGGGTGCTCTCGGAAGCAGCACGGGTTGCCCGGGATGTGGACGATGCCCTGGACAATTTCGATACCCAGCGCGGCGGCCGGATACTCGCCGAATACATCGACGATCTCTCCAATTGGTACGTACGCCGCTCGCGCAGACGTTTCTGGGATGGAGACGAGTCCGCACTGGCCACTCTCCACGAAGCTCT
>CALKMY010000039.1 GCA_938091275.1 Candidatus Nanopelagicales bacterium
AGTGGTGGAAAGACATAGAAGGCCGTCAATTGGATGCTGAACACGCGCCCTTGCTGATGAGCGGGAATGCGTATTTGCACCAGTGTGTTGAGTAGAGGCTGCATGGGCCCCCAACTGAGGCCGAGAACGACGCCGAAGAACACGAAAAGGGGGAGTGGGGGCAGGAAGGCCATCGGAATCACGCCGATTGCGGTTCCGATCAAGGCGGCACGAATGATCTGGTAGGGCGCCCATCTCTTGCTTAGCCACCCATAGGAAAGGGCACCGACAACGCTCCCGCCAGCCAAACCTGCCATAACCAACCCCAGGCCTTCCGGCTGGCCAAGGCCTTCGAAGTAGACCGGAAGGATCACGCTTTCCGTTGGCAGGTAGATCCCGGCAAGGACCATGATCGCGATGGTCAGAGTGCGTAGGGCCTTGTCGCTCCACAGCGCAACGAGTCCACGGGTGAGTCCGACCGCACCGGTGTCGGAGCCATCGAGGATGCGTGACTCTTGGCCGGCGTCACCCACGCGCATCGCCCATATGCATGCCGCGGCGATGACGAAGAGGCCACCGGGAATCCACATGGCTTGTTCGGCTCCCATCGTTGCGATGAGGCCAGCACCGACGAGGGGCCCTACCGTCCAGCCCACCGCGAAGAGCGCTTCGTGCACTCCGTTCAGCGCTTCCAACCGGATGCCACCGGCCCGAGCAGCATCGACGATGAGCGATTTTCGGGCGGTGTAACCCGCAGGATCCAGACTCGCTCCGACGATCGCCAGGACCAGGATCCAGGCGAGATCGAGACCGACAAGCCAGCCGACCACGGGAAAGGCAAACACGGAGACGGCCGACGCGATGTCCGAGAGCACGCTAATCGGCTTTCGGCCGACGCGATCGATGGCCACACCGATAGACGGGACGACGATGATGGCTGGAATGGTGGAGAGGGCGGCGACGAGCCCAGCTGCCGCCGCCGATTCTGTTTGCTCGAGCACCAGCCACGGGATGATGATCATTACCGCGCCGTTTCCCACTCCGGACACAAGGTTGGCCATCTGAAGAAGAACCACGGGCGTCCGGCTGTTGTGCACGCTGGATAGTGTCACGCCCATGACGAGATCCGATGGACGCACCTCAGACCAACTTCGACCCGTCTCCTTCGAGCGCCATTGGTCGGAGCATGCCGAGGGATCAACCCTGGTGTCTTTCGGTAAGACGAAGGTGCTGTGCACCGCGTCCTTCACTCCCGGCGTCCCACGTTGGCTGAAGGACTCGGGAACCGGGTGGGTCACCGCCGAATACGCGATGTTGCCGCGGGCGACCACCACGCGCAATCAGCGTGAATCGGTCAAGGGCAAGCTCGGAGGCAGGACTCAGGAAATCTCCCGGCTGATCGGTCGCAGTTTGCGTGCGGTTGTAGACATGTCGGTCCTCGGTGAAAACTCCATCGTTATCGACTGCGATGTTCTGCAGGCCGACGGTGGAACGAGAACAGCGGCCATTACGGGCTCTTACGTCGCGCTCGTCGATGCCTTGTCCTGGGCAAGAGGCGAGGGGCATATTTCTACCGACCCGCTGATCGACTCGGTGGCCGCCGTGAGCGTGGGCATCATCGACCGCGAACCCAGACTGGACCTGCACTACGACGACGATGTTCGCGCCGAGACCGACATGAACGTCGTGATGACGGGTACAGGGAACTTTGTGGAGGTGCAGGGGACTGCCGAGGGTGAGCCTTTCGACCGCGGATTGTTGGACGAGTTGTTGAATCTTGCCGCCGCTGGCATCGCCGACCTGACGCGGCAGCAGAAGGCGTCGCTGTCGGCATGAGCCACCGTGTCGTGCTAGCGACTCGAAATCAGCACAAGGTCTCCGAGCTCAGGCGAATCCTGGCGTCGTCCAGTCTCGACGTCGACCTGGTGGGAACCGAGAGTTTCCCCGAATTACCCGATGTGGCCGAGACGGGCAGCACGTTCGCCGCAAACGCTCTCCTGAAGGCGAGAGATGTCGCCCAGCGCACCGGGCTGGTCGCCATTGCCGACGACTCAGGATTGTGTGTCGACGCCATGAACGGGATGCCGGGAATCCTCTCGGCCCGTTGGGCCGGATCACACGGGGACGATGCGGCGAACCTGGAGCTTCTCCTTGCTCAACTCGCCGACGTTCCGAGCAAGAGGCGAGGAGCGGCCTTTCATTGCGCGGCGGCCGTGGCCACACCCGACGGTGACGAGCGGGTGGTCGAAGGCGTGCTGGAAGGAAGCTTGATCACCGAGCCCCGGGGCAGCAACGGCTTCGGATACGACCCGATCTTCACTCCTCTCGGCTACGCACTCACCACCGCGGAGTTGACTCCGGAGGAGAAAGACGCCATCAGTCACCGGGGACACGCCTTCCGAGCGCTTGTGCCGGTCCTGGGTGAACTACTCTCTGGTGTGACGACTTCCTAATGCTGAAGTTTCTCGACACCGACGTTTCTTGATACCGAAGGATCTAACGATGGCTCAGGTCAGCGACCACTACGACGGCTCTGCTCCGTCGTACCACGAGCAGTACGACCCGGAGAAGATCTGGACCAACGCCGAATACCCGGCGAATTACTTCCGGCTCAACAAGGTGATGCGGATCCTGAAGAGTCGCAATGTT
>CALKMY010000040.1 GCA_938091275.1 Candidatus Nanopelagicales bacterium
TCCTTCGCATCCCCGCCAGCGGTAAGGCGCGCGGGAGCCTGCTGGTCAATCCCGGCGGCCCTGGGGCGGGCGGCGTGGACTTCGCCGAGTACCTCAGCACCGTCATCGACTCAGATGTTCGAGCGGTCTACGACATCGTCGGATTCGATCCACGCGGAGTCGGACAGTCCGCACCCGTCACCTGCCTCACCGACAAGCAGATACTGCGCTGGAATCGGACCGACATCACGCCCGACACCGCCCGTGAGCGAAGAACACTGTTCTCCCGAGCTGATCGCATTTCCCAGGGGTGCCTCGATCGTGATGCTGCTCTCGCTCGATCTGTCGGCACCGAGAACACCGTGCGCGACATGAACATCCTTCGCCGCGTCCTCGGTGATGACGAGTTGAACTGGTTCGGCTTTTCCTACGGGACCGAACTCGGTGCTCTCTATGCCCAACGCTTCCCGGACCGCGTTGGACGCATGGTTCTTGACGGAGCAGTAGATCCGTCTCTGAATGCGATGGAAGTTTCCGAGGATCAATCTGCAGGATTCCAACGGGCCATAGTCCGCTTCGCCACCGATTGCGCGCAGCGATCGAACTGCATCGCGACGACGCAGGCAGGAGTGCTCTCGGCCATCAACCGACTACTCGTGCAACTCGACCGGGCACCACTGCCATCGGATGGCAGCCGACGCCTCGTGCAAGCCGAGGCCCTCACAGCCCTGTTCTTCTCGATGTATTCGACCGATCTGTGGCCGACGCTGCGTTCAGGATTGAGCCAAGCGCTCGACGGCGACGGTTCGACTCTGCAACTGCTCGCACAGTTGGCGAACGATCAAACCGGCCCCAACACTTTCGGCAGCAACATAACCTCCGCCTTCTACGCCATCGGGTGCTGGGATTATCCCCCGACGCCAGGCATCAAGGGCCTGCGCCGTGCAGCATCTGAGTGGTCGACCGATGCCCAGGTGCCAGAAATGGCCGTCGCGATGTCCTGGGGCAACGCCCCCTGCAGCACGTGGTTCGGACATTCGGACACACCACCCGCGCCGGTGACCTCCACCACGAGCGCGCCCATCTTGATCATCGGAACGACCTACGATCCGGCAACTCCCTACGCATGGTCCCAGGCGCTACGTGCCCAACTACCGACCAGTCGACTCCTGACCCACCGGGGTGACGGTCACACGGTCTATGGCGGTAGCAACCTGTGCATCGACAATTTCGCGGACACCTACCTGCTCACCGGCAACCTGCCAGAGCCGGGGACCGTGTGTTCAAGTTGACGGCTGTGACGTTAATCGCCTGACGTTGATTGCCGGGCCCTTGATCGAGAGCACGAGTCTTGACGGTCTCGCCGTTCGCCTCTAGGACGCGTCGTCGTTGCCCGACTTGTCTTCCTTATCGGTTGAGCCTTCAAGGCCTGCAAGGAATTCCTCTACCTGGGCAGCGATCTCGTCACCACTGGGCACCTCACCCTGCGGGGCACTGCTGGGCTTGGTCAGCGCGCTGCGTGCTTCGATCATTTGGTCGTACTGCGTCTCCAGAGCGCTCACGACCGCGGCGAATTCCTCGTTGCCCGTCAACTGCTCCGCGACCTCGCCGTCGGCTTTCTCGGCCTGGGACTCCAGGCCCATGCCCGTCAAGCACAGTCCGGTCACCTCGGTAAGCCCCTCAATCAGCACCATCGCGCACCGCGGATAGTCGAATTGCACGAGGTAGTGGGGCACCTGCGCCGTCACCCCGATCGATGACAGGCTGCGCTGGCCGAGGTGGAATTCGAGCAACGCACCCATGTGCCCGGGAACTTCGATATCGCCCAGAACAGCGCTGCGGCCCGCGGTCAACGCAGCGTCGTTTCCGTGCACCGTGATGCCGATTGGACGCGTGTGCGGCGCCGGCCAGGGAATGGAGGTGAGTCCCACCGCGTGGGATAGACCGAACTCATCGACCAGCAGATCGACGGCCGCCAGAAAGCGATTCCACTGGTAATCGGGCTCCGGACCGTCTAACAGGAAGAAGTCGCGACCTTCGGCATCGACGACTCGATTCACTTCGAGTCGAGACGACTCCACCGCGGAGAAATGATCCGAGGAGAAGGTCATTCGTGGGCGTCGCGCGCGGTAGTCGAGCAACTCATCGGAATCGAAGGTCGCCACGAGTTCGGTGGTGCAGGTCTCCCGAATGTGATCGGCTGCCTGCCGAACACCGCCACCGGCATCCACAAATCCCTGAAAAGCGTGCACCAGAGTCGGAACACGCGGAGGCGCGATCGTGCTGGGATCGGTGTGGAACGTCAGCAACTTTCTCGGCGATCTCATAGGCCCTCCTGCTCTCAGGTTACGGGGACTCACCTCGAAATGCGATCGGGAACCAAGGGCGTTCGCAGAGTGCGAACGGGCCCTGGGGATATTCCCCCTGGGGACGGTGATCGGTTATGACGGCAGGTCCGTGCTTTCGCACCGAGGACGAGGAGTTCGAGGACTAGGAGTTCGAGGACTCGCCGGGTGCGCTAGGCGGCGGCGCGTCCTTCGGCGACGGGTTCGAATCTGCAGCCGGCTTCTTCGCTGTCGACTTTTTGGCCGTCGCCTTCTTCGCCGTCG
>CALKMY010000041.1 GCA_938091275.1 Candidatus Nanopelagicales bacterium
GCAGTAGACGGCGTAGGTGCCATTGGCGTCGAGTTGGCTGACCTGATCGGTGAAGTCGGCGTACTCCACAGGAATGTTGACCGCCCCTTCGATGTGTCCTTGGGCGAATTCTTCGGGGGTGCGCACGTCCACGATGGTGACCTCTGGTGAGGCGATGACATCGGCGAAGTCGGTGACGCCGACACGCACGGGCGCCTCGGGTGGTGCCACGGTGCCGTCCCCTGTTTGGACGACAGATTCCGAAGCGGAGTCCGACGCGGAATCGGACGAGCAGCCGGAGACTGCCAGGGTCAAAGCCAGGGCGGCAGCACCGGCGAGGGCGAAGGGGGCACGGAGGCGTGTTTTTTGCATACCCCCTAGGGTATATGAACTTGGCGCTGAAAGCAAATCGTCGCTCGACATCCGTCGTCCCCGCTCATGCGATGGAGTGGGTCCTCAGACGTACCATGGAAGGAGTACTGCACGAATCCATCACGAGTGTCAGCGAGCTTGAGCGTGATTCCAGCCCGGATCTTTCGCCGGGCAGCCGCTGTGGCTGCCGCCCTGATGCTCGCCGGTGTCGTGACTCCGGTGGCGGCCGCGCCCGACAAGATCGCAAAAGCGCCGCCGTTGACCGATCTCCCCACCCCGGGCCGCGCCCTGATCGGCGTCGAGCAACCTCGAGCCATTCCCACGCTCGGAAACCCCAGTGCCGGTGTCTGGATGAGCGTCAGCAGAAGTCGAACGGGCAACTCGCGAACACGGGTGAAGATGCCCGGCACTCAAGGTGTCCCCCTCATGGCGGATTGGAACGGCGACGGTGTCGCCACGCCGGGCGTGTTCACTGGTGGTGACTGGCTGGTGACGAATGCCGCGGTGGGGTCCGCGTCGTGGGAGGGGTTTGCTTCCTTCGGTTCCGGTGGAGATATTCCACTCACCGGCCATCGTGACGGTGACGGAAAGGCTGACATCGCAACGTTTCGCGACGGCGTATGGAATTGGCGGGACTCGACTGGTCGGCAGGAGACCTTCGTGTTCGGTGGCACGGGGGATATACCGGTTGTAGGTGATTGGAACGGTGACGGTGTCGACGATCCCGGTGTGGTGCGGGGGCGCACGTGGACAATCCCGCGCCCTAACGGTGTAGGCACGCGGTCCTTCGAGTTCGGTGCGGCCGGTGACACTCCCATCGCGGGGGATTGGGACGCGGATGGAAAAGACGGTCCGGGTGTTGTCCGGGACAACCAACGATGGATTCTCGCTCGAAGCGTCACCAAGACCGACGACATCAGCCAGATCGTGTTTCGAGTCGAAGAAGGGGAATCACCACTGGTCGGACTCCAATCGAGTTCGCCGGGTGCCTGCCCGACAGCGACCGCGGCTGCAGAAAGGTTCGGCAAAGTTGAACAGCGGAAGGTTCGACCGCCATTGCTCCCCCAGGGAACTCGCCTGATTCCGGGATATCAAGAAATCAATGCAACACTGCGCGACGGTATGCGCGGGGTCATGGTCACCGACCTGACCGATCGTTTGCAAACCCGCACGATGATGCCGTACTACGACCCATTGAGCAGCGAGCCGTCCACGGAAGAAGCGATCCGTCGATCGGCAAACGCGGCGCTCAGCGCCGCGATCTTGTACAGCACGAGCGGCTACATCAAGGACAACCGCATCACTCGCGAGATGCTTCTGGACTACGCCCGGTGGCATATTCGATCGATTTCCTGTGCCCACGGATCGATCTCCCCGGGTGGATGGGGGAATGGCTGGCAGACCTCACTGTGGGCTGTCGTCGCCGGTCAAGCTGGGTGGATGTTGTGGAACGAGTTGACCGTGCAGGAGCGCTCGTACGTCGCGGCGATGGTGAACAGCGAAGCTGAGTTCGCGGCCCAACGGGGTCCGCGGTACTTCCGTAATCGGCTAGGTGCCGAACTCACGCCGGGAAACTCCATGTCCGATGAGGTGTCGTGGGACCTGCTGTCGCCCGCGCTAGCCTTCGCCATGTTCCGCGACCACGACAAGGACGCGAAGTGGCGTGACTCAATGATCGCCATGGCTATCGCGTCCTTCGCTCGGCCCAGCAATCTACGAGACAACACGTCCGTCAACGGCATTAGCGTGAGTGTCCGCCTGCCGGGCACGAACGCGAACGAAGACGGAACGGTGACGAATCACGGAATCGTGAATCCGGACTACACGCAGAACGTTCAGCACCTGTGGTGGGCGGCCACGTTGCTTCGCGCAGGACGTCAATCCGTACCCGAAGCCCTGTTCATGAATACCGACATCGTCTACCGGGCGTTGGCCGTCGTGGAGTTCGCCAGCCCGCCGTACGCGGCTCCAGGTGGGACGGTCTACGCGCCAGGTGGACAGATCTACTACCCCATGGGTGTGAGTTGGGGCATTCGCCGTCCGGCGACATTCGTCGGGGTAGACGCCTTTGCCAACCTCTACGCCGCACCAGACACCAATGCGGGGGCATTCCTGGCGGCTCACGCGTACGACACACGCGCGTTGCAAATGCGCTTCAGATCTGGGCGGATCTACGCCGCTGGTCAGGAGGAGGAGTCGTATCGCCGTGGAAAAGAGGAGTACGCCCTGCAGCAGGTCGCTCTCGCGTGGTGGGCAGGAGCATGGAAGGCCAACGGCGCAAGCATGCAGGTCGACACCACCGCGTATCCCTGGGTTCGTCTACATACCGGATACGCGTTGGACGAGACCGGACCATTCCAGGCGAAGTGGCCGTGATTGATATCACTAGCGAGAACGTGCATTGAGTGATTCGAGATAGGCGTTGTAGGCGTCAAGTTCGGCGTCGCCGTCTCGTTCCGCCTGTCGATCCTTGCGTTTGGCCTCACGCTCGTCGCTGCGTGACCATTGCACCGCTATCGCAATGAGCACGATCAGACTGGGAATCTCGGACAAACCCCAGGTGACCTGCCCGCCGAGGAGAGTGTCTCGTAGCGGATCGGTGATCCAGTCGGGCCGCACCACTCCGTACCACTCGACCGCCATCGGTGTTGTACCCATCATGAAGGCGACAGCGAAGAACCCGTGAACGGCGAGCGCTAGCAACAGCAAGAGCAGGCGACCCCAGTACGGCAGTGGTCGTGGCCGCGGATCGATGCCGATGAGCACCCAATAAAAGAGGTAGCCGGAGATGATGAAGTGCGTCTGCATCACGACGTGGCCTACATGCGAGCCCATCAACCACCCGAACAGTGGTGTCATATACAGCCCGTATAACCCGATCACGTAGACGATGAACACGTAGAACGGATTGGTCAAGACTCTGGTGATGGGGCTGTGCAGGAACCACACCAGCCATTCGCGAGGTCCGCGCTCGCCGGTAGTGGACGGTTTCAACGCCCGTAACGCGAGGGTGGCCGGAGCACCCAAGACCAGGAGAATCGGGCCCAGCATG
>CALKMY010000042.1 GCA_938091275.1 Candidatus Nanopelagicales bacterium
TACGCACCAGATCCAGAACCGGGTAGCCCTCCGCGTCGAACATCCGTCGAACGATGCGGTTCCTGCCCGAGTGCAGCGTCACTTCGACCAGGCTTCGGTCGTCCAATCGCTGAATCACGCGAGCGCTGTCGCACGCGATGGGGCCATCATCGAGGTCGATCCCCGTGCTGAGCGCGCGCATCGCCTGTTTACTGATGGCACCGTCGACCCTGGCCCGGTAGGTCTTCGCCACCTCGTGGCTCGGATGCATCAGTCGGTTGGTCAACTCACCATCGTTGGTTAACAGCAGTAGGCCTTCGGTTTCTGCATCGAGTCGACCGACATGGAAAAGTCGTTCCGACCGATCGGCGACCATGTCACCCACGCAGGGGCGTCCTCGGTCATCGGACATCGACGTCACTACACCGCGGGGCTTGTTCATCGCGACGACCACGAGTCCCGGAGCCGTAGGCACACGCTCACCGTCCACGTGAACCACGGCGGTGGCTGGATCCACGCGCGTACCTAATTCGGTTACCACCACGTTGTCGACGTTCACGCGACCTTCGACGATCATCGCCTCGGCGGCCCGCCGACTCGCGATGCCCGCCTGCGCCAACACCTTCTGAAGGCGGACACCTTCTGATGGCACAGTTTCCGATGGAACCGCGTCCCGTGACTCAGCCACCGACGGAATCCAAGACCTCCCCGAGGTCACCGAGATCGGGAAGGTGCTCGGCGAGCGGCGGAAGCTCCTCCAGAGATGAAATGCCCAGGCGTTCCAAGAAGTAGGACGTCGTCCGGTACAAGATGGCGCCCGACTCGCCTTCTTGTCCCGTCTCCTCAATCAGCCCACGCGTGGTCAAGGTCTTGATGACGCCGTCGACGTTGACACCACGAACCGCGCTCACCTTCCCTCGAGACACCGGCTGTTGGTAGGCGATCACCGCCAGGGTTTCCAGGCTCGCCTGCGTCAACCGGGCCTGCTGACCATCTAGAACCCACCGTTCCACGAGCGGGCTGCACTCGGCCCGGGTGTAATAGCGCCATCCTCCGGCTACCTCGCGCAGGTCGAAACCGCGACCTTGATCGGCGTACTCCTCGGACAGTTCACGCACCGTCGTCTCGACGGCCTCCACCGGAGTTCTGGTGGCTTCGGCAAGGGTCATGATCGACATGGGCTCGTCGGCGAGCATCAAGAGCGCTTCCACCGCCGCTTGAAGCGACGGAGCACCTAGGGCGTCGCTGTCTGTGTCCGTGTCGGCATCGTTTGAGTCGACAGCCTCTGTGTCGACCGCTTTCGCGTCGTCCATGTCTGCGTCCTGAGTCACCGATCGTTCCTTTCTGGCACTTCCTGCGTTCGGGAAACTCCTTGTTGCCGCTGATCGACATCTCGCTCGACGTCGAACTCGTCGGTCACGTCGACGTCACCTGCTTCGGAGCCGACCCACCGGATCGTCAAGTCGCCCAACGGCGCCACCTGATCGAACAGCACGACGTGCTCTCGATACAACTCCAAAAGGGCGAGGAAGCGTCCCACCACAACCAGCAGCGAGTCGGCGTCGGCCACCAGCGCACGGAACGTGGACGTCTGCGAGCGCCGAAGGCGATACACGATCACGGCAGCCTGCTCCCGCACGCTCACCTTTGGTACGTGCAGATGCCCCAGGCCCACCTGCTCTGCCTCCTTGGGAGCCAGGGTCAGGGCTGCCATCGCCGCGAACTGTTCGGCTCCCAAGCCGATCAAGACTTCCGGAAGCAACGCCGCGAAGTGCGGTTCGAGGGTGACGCTGCGAGGGATGCGCTTGCTGGCGTTGTCCATCTGATCGGCCAGCAGGCCGGCCACCTGCTTGTATGCGCGGTACTGAAGCAGGCGTGCGAAGAGCAAATCTCGAGCTTCCAGGAGGGCGAGATCCTCTTCGTCTTCGACTTCCCCGCTGGGGAGCAGGCGCGCCGCTTTCAGGTCCAGCAGCGTCGCCGCTACGACCAGAAAACTGGATGCCTCGTCCAGATCCCAATCAGAGCCCTTGGCCTTGATGTAGCCGATGAACTCGTCGGTTACCTCGTGCAGCGCCAGCTCGGTGACCTCGAGCTTGTGTTTGGCGATCAGCGACAGCAAGAGGTCGAAGGGGCCTTCGAAGCCGCCGACCTTCACAGAGAAACCGCTCCCGGGTGAGGGCGCGCCAGGATCGGCATCTGCAAGCACGACCGACTCCCCGGGATTGTCCGTGGAGATCGTCACCGGGCGAGGACTTCCCTCGCCAGTCGACGGTACGCCTCGGCACCGGAACTACTCGGTGCGAAGGACGTGATCGGCTCACCCGCGACGGCAGCGTCCGGGAACTTCACCGTGCGATTGATGACGGTGCTGAACACCTGGTCACCAAAGGCTTTGGTGACGGTCTCGAGTACCTCGCGGCTGTGCAGCGTCCGAGGGTCATACATCGTGGCGAGCACGCCGAGAATGCGCAGGTCCGGATTCAATCGACCCATCACCTTGTTGATGGTGTCCTGAAGCAGGGCAACGCCGCGCAGAGCGAAGTATTCGGTCTCCATCGGGATGATGACGTCACTACTGGCCGTCAAAGCGTTGACGGTCAATAGACCCAAAGACGGCTGGCAGTCGATCAGCACGATGTCGTAGTCGGCCATCACCGACTCCAACGCTCGCTGGAGGGCGTACTCGCGGCCCACTTCCGACACCAGTTGGATCTCGGCCGCCGACAGGTCGATGTTGCTGGGAACGAGGTCCATCCCGGCGACCTCGGTTTGCACGAGAACGTCACCGAGATGGCAATTGGGGTCGGTCAGCAGGTTGTAGACGGTCAGTTCCATCTCGTTCGGGTTGTAGCCCAGGGCGACCGATAGTGCGCCCTGCGGGTCGAAGTCGACGAGAAGGACGCGGCGTCCATACCCGGCCAGTGCCGCACCCAGGCTGACCGTCGAGGTGGTCTTACCGACACCACCCTTTTGATTCACCATGGAGATAACGCG
>CALKMY010000043.1 GCA_938091275.1 Candidatus Nanopelagicales bacterium
GCGTTCCTTCTCCGTCTCGACTTTCTCCACTGTGTCGTGGTCTGTGAGACGGAACTCATGGGTTTTGTTCGAGATTTCTCGTCTTCCTATCTCGAACATCACTTTGTCAATCAAGAAGTTGTCGGGAGTCACTTCTCCCGACACGACCCCTTCACCGAAGCCCCAGGCGGAGTCGATGCAAATCTGTGAACGATCGCCGTTCGATGGGTTCAAGGTGAAAGCGACACCGGCAGAGACGGGACGCACCATCTTCTGCACTACGACGCTCATTTCGACCGTGTGGTGCTCGTAGCCCATCTCCACTCGGTAGCACGTGGCCCGGTCAGTGAACAAGCTCGCCCAGCATCGCCGCACAGCGGCGACCACGTCGTCAGCTCCTCGGACCCACAGATACGTGTCGTGCTCCCCGGCAAACGATGCATCGGGCGAGTCCTCACTGGTCGCCGAGGAACGCACTGCCACCGGCACGTCGTCTGTGTTCGACTCCGAGCACAATGTGGCGTACGCACTGCGCAGATCGTCTTCAACCGCTGAGGGCATCGCCATGCCCTCGATCGCGCGTCGTATCTCGCTGCACCGCTCGGAAACCATGTTCGTATCGTTGGTATCGAGGCCATCAAGGTGAACGGCGAGTTCTGCGTCGAGGCCGGCCTTTTCTTTACTGGCTAAAAACGCTGCGGTGGTCAACGCGAAGCCGGGAGGCACGGGCAACCCCGCGCCGGTCATCTCTCCCAGACTGGCTCCCTTGCCACCGACGCTCGCCTTCACACTCGGTGCATACTCGTTGAACCACATAATCATGCTCATGCGCGAGCCTCCTGACGAGGTGCCGATGGGAGTGCGGCGCCTTCTAGTCGCTCCCACCAGTCGGGCAAGAGGTCCAGCTGGGGAACTTGAACCTCCTGAACCCTGTTGCGGTAGGCGATGAGGGCGGACTTCTCTTCAAGGAGCCGCACGATGACTTCCTCGGTGTTGTAGGGCTCGCCAGGGTCGTACCCGAAAGCGCTGATCGCGAAGACCCGGATCGGACCGGAGTGCGTGCCGACGATGATGCGATCCCCCGGGTACTCGGTCCGGATTCGTTCGATACCAGCCCAAAAACGGCGAACCGTCGCCGACGGGGGCTCAAAGTTCAACATCGGGATCTGCGTCCACAACGTGATGGGGTCTCCGCCTCCCGCCTGGGTCTGCCAGAACCGATCGATCTCCACAAGCCAACTCGGTCGATTACCCATGGCGACGCGCTCGTACTTCTCCATCTCCTTCTTGTACAGCCGGAAGGCTCCCGTGACGTCTCGAAGGCCTTCGGGAGTCCACACCTGGAAGTTTCGAAACTCTTCCATCGGGTGAACCTCGGAGACCTCTGCCTCGCGTCCCCACATCGTCAGGCCGTCGAGGAGGCCTTTACGTATGCCCTCTGATGTCTGGCGGGCACGATTCGTGTCCGCACTCACGATGTGAACGCGCTCTCCGTCTCGCAGTGACTTGGAGATGTCGAATCCGCGCCGATGCACCTGCCAGCTGCCCAAAGGAGTGAGGCCACTCTCCGTCGAGTAGCCCTGGGTCTCTCCGTGCCGAATGATGTGGACCTGCGTGAGCACTTTCGCCCCCGCCTGCTGCGCATCTTCCGGGACGATTTCCTTCGTCTTCGTAATCTGGGCGCGGGCAAGCGTCACACCGAGGTCTTGCCCCTCCCACTCCGGCAGTGGGCTCTCCAAGGGATGGGCGCCGGACTTGCGATCACGAAAGCGACGCAGATACAAAGGCGTGTCGTCAGTGCGACCGGAGTCGGGAGCGGTCCCGCCGTCGAGCTCGTGCCGTTTCCCACCCTGGGCTTCGCGATTCAAGTAATTCTGCAGATACGCCGGCGGATCGGTTCTATTCAAGTGAGGGAGCCTCGGGCGCGCGTCCGTGGTCGCCGCCTCATCACCCACGGGCTCCGCCCCGTCGGCTTGAGCGTTCCTAATGTCTGACGCAGCCATCGCTCTCCTAGCTGTGCACCGTCAGGAAGTGCTGATCAACAACGCCGTCGTAGTAGAAGATGGCGCGACCCATTTCCGCCTCGGTCCAGGTGATGGGTGGCTCCTCAGGATCCACTTGGTAGCCCCCCGTGAAGGCCTCATTGCGATTGCCTGCGGGATCGAAGAAGTAGATGCAGTGCCCGCGCGTCGCACCATGTCGCGTTGGATTCGTTTCGATGGGAACACCGTGATACGCCAGGACATCGGCGGTGTCTCGGATAGCCGTCCAGTCGTCGACCCAGAAGGCGAAGTGGTGTAGACCGCGGTCCTTGCCAGTTACGAGCGCGATGTCGTGCGAGTGATGCGAGCGCTCCAGCCACGTGGCGACCTGAAAACCATCGTCACCAACGACCTGTTCCGTGAGGTGGAAATCGAGCACTTCCTGCAGAAAGACAGTGTTTCCCGCCACGTCTTCGCATGTGATGAAGATGTGGTCCAACCGGGGTGGCGCGAAACCGACCATATTGATCGGCTTGGGTGGCGGGTTCACCAGTGGGAGCAGGTTGCCGACAATTTGCATTCCGTACACAAGCTCCATGACATGCCCACTCGGCAAAGTGAACCGAATCGCTTCGCCGTGACCAGGACCGATCTCACCAGCGGCATAGCGGATGACGTCCACACCCGCCTTGGCAAGCCTGTCCGTGTAGTAGTCGAGATCTTCGCGGTAACGAACCTTCCATCCCATGTGGTTCAGGCCGTAAGTCGGTTCGCTGGTCAAAATGACCGAGTGATGCTGTTGCTCATCCCAACACTTGAGGAAGACCCGATCCTGCTCGCGGGCGGTCTCATACAAGCCGACGACTTCTGTGTAATAGGCGGTCGCCAACTCCAGGTCCGGAACCCGGACCTCAACATGCGATAGACGGAGAATTCCCATAGCCGGCCTTTAGGTGTGCACCGTCATGAAGCGAGTATTGAGTTCGCCTTCGTAGTAGAAAACGGCGCGGCCGATTTGATCCTCGGTCCACGTGATCGTAGGAAACTCCGGATCGGGCCGATAGCCGCCGGTGAAGACTTCGTTTCGGGTTCCCAGTGGGTCGAAGAAGTAGATGGTGTTGCCGCGCGTGATTCCATGACGCGTAGGTCCGACGTCGATCTGAATGCCGTTGTACGCGAGGATGTCAGCCGAGCGGCGTACGTGGTCCCAGTCGTCCAACCACCAGGCGAAATGGTGCAGTCCCCCGTTCTTGCCGGTGACGATCGCGATGTCGTGAGGACTATCCGTCACGGTCAGCCACGTGGCCGCTTGATGCCCCTGGCCGTCAAGGAGTTGTTCGGTTGTCCGGAACCCGAAAATATCTTCGAAGAACTTCGTCGAATCTCCTACTTCTTCCGCGGTGACCAGCAGGTGATCGAGCCGCGGCGGCGCGATTCCCGGCAGGCCCTCGACGAAGGGCACGGGGTTGACGGGCGACGTGGCTCGTCCCACCATCTCCAGATCGGCCACCAACTCCATGACCTGACCTGAGGGAGTTTCGAACTGAATGGACTCGCCCTGGCCGACGCGCTCTCCCTTCGACACCCGGCGGACGGGAAATCCGTAGTTGAGGACGCGGCGCTCGAATTCCTCGAGATCGTCGGCACGGTCGACCTTGAACGACATCAGGTCGAAACCAACCCGGGGACCGTAGATCAACCGGAGTGAATGATGGTTGGGCTCATCCCAGCATTTGAGGTAGACGGAGTTCTCGTCACGCTCTGTTTCCAGCATGCCAATGACTTCTGTGTAGTACGCCGTCGCCAGGTCGAGGTCGGTAACGGTCACATCGACGTGTGCCAACCGCTGCATGCCCATAAAACATCCGCTCCTTCGCTGGGCAGCCCACACCGAGGCTGACCTAGAGGAGACCGTAGAAGGAAATTGTCCCGCATGTAAGTACGCCGTCCCATCTAGCGGAACACTTGCTGCTAGCCTCACGCCTCATGACCGAGCACGCCGGTCCCGAGCAGATGCGCTCCGCCATGGCCGAGTACGTCCAGGCCGTTCATGGCGCCTACATCGACGCCGCCAACGCGCTTCCCCCCGGAGATCGCGCTCGATTGCCACTCTTCACCGCCGATACGTTCACCGTGATCGTCGCGGGAGCTCGGTATCTCCACGTACTCGCCACCACCGACAAGCTCCCGGCACCGGCAGGTCCGGAGGTTTCCCTGGAGCAGCAGCTCGACGACATGCACTGGACGCTTCGATTCTTCGACCCCGTCATCTCTCCCGGCCTCGGCCTCATCGACGAAACACGCGAACCGGCCCCCCAAGCGGTTCGCGAAACCCTCGGCATTCGATCGGTCGTCTATCACCTTTCCGTCCCGCCGGGCAGTGGGCTGTCTGCCCACCACGCACAACACGCCGGCACCGGCCTCGCGCATTCGCAGGCAGCCGCCGATCGGGACTTCACCACGATCGCACAACTTCGCCCCCGAGACGGTTCGCTGGTGTCGGAGATGCATCAGGCTCACGTCAACGCCATGCCGAATGCCGCACGACTCCTCGCCGGTGCGCTCACCGGCACAACAGTTGCCGAAGACGACGTCGATGATCTCGACATCATTCGACGCAACACGCTCGCGATTCTCCGGAGCGCAGAACAATGAACGACACCCAAGAGCGACCCCAACGCGCACACTCGACCCTTTCCAGCGTCGCGAACGCTGCACGTCTTCTCAAAGAGTTCAGTAAGGGAAATCGAGCACTTGGAGTCACAGAGTTGTCGCGGCGACTCGGAGTGGGAAAGAGCACGGCACATCGACTCGTCAACACACTTACCGAGGAGCGATTGCTCGAACAAGATCCCGACACCGGTGCTTACCGTCTCGGGTTGGCCATGTACGAACTCGGAACATCGGTCTACTGGCACACAGACCTCCACGAGGCCTGCACACCCGTCCTCGAACAGTTGCGGAACGCATCGAAGGAGACGGTCCAAGTCGCTGTACTCGACGGCCGCGAGGTTGTCTACGTCGAACGCAGAGAGAGCCCGCAAACACTGCGGCTCTTCGGCCGCGTGGGTCACCGAAACGATGCCCACTGCACCAGCACCGGCAAGTTGCTGCTGGCATGCCTGTCTGCCGAAGAACTCGATACAACGCTTCACGGCTGGCGACTTCCATCGAGAACCCCCCACACCATCACCACTATCGAGGGCTTGCGCCGCGAGCTGCACGTAATCCG
>CALKMY010000044.1 GCA_938091275.1 Candidatus Nanopelagicales bacterium
ATCGCTTTGGCGACCACATCTCGGGGTGCAAGATCAGCCATCGGGTGTTCATCAACCATGAAGCGCTTTCCGTCAGCGTCGAGGAGGAACGCGCCCTCACCTCGCACCGCTTCGGACACCAAGGGCTGCTGCCCCTTCGCCACCGGACCCAACCACAACACGGTCGGGTGGAATTGGACGAATTCAAGATCGGCGACAGCTGCCCCTGCCCTGAGAGCCAGCGCCGCGCCGTCACCGGTCGCCACGTACGGGTTGGTCGTCTGACCAAATACCTGGCCGAAACCGCCAGTCGCCAACACAACTGATGGCGCCAATGCTGCGCCCACACCGTCACGTTGGCCCGGTCCGATCACATGGAGTGTCACCCCGGCTGTTCGACCACTCGCCGACGTGATGATGTCAAGGACGAGAGCGTTCTCCACGACATCAATTCCCGGATCAGCGCGGACGGCCGCCACAAGTGCTCGGGACACTTCGGCTCCCGTTGCGTCACCTCCGGCATGAGCGATCCGATTGCGATGGTGACCACCTTCACGGGTCAACGCGATCGATCCTGTCGGGTCGGTGTCGAAATGTGCACCCCAGGCGATGAGTTCTCGAACAGCATCCGGACCCTCAGTCACCAGGATGTCGACAGACCGTTCGTTACACAGCCCTCCACCCGCTTCGAGGGTGTCTCGCATGTGCTCGGCGGGTGAATCATCATCCGCAAGAGCGGCCGCGATCCCACCCTGGGCCCACCGAGTAGAGCCTTCGTTCACCGTCGCCTTCGTCACCAACAGCACACTCAGCCCCAGCGCCCGAACCCTCAGGGCGGTCGTCAAGCCGGCCACGCCTGAGCCCACCACGATCACGTCGGCCCGAGCGGTCCACCCTGGCGAAGGCGCGGCAAGACGACCGGGGATTCGAGTGCGGGCATGCTCCATGTGCTTCACACGCTCCCCAGTTCCACGGCGCAGTTGTCGATCAGCCGCGTGGTTCCCACCAGGCAGGCAACAAAAAGCCGAGCCGTACCTGGAGATGTCAGCGACTCGCAGTCAGTTCCTCGAACGTCGAGGTAGTCGATAGTGATGCCGGCATCATCCAAGACACGCTGTGCTGCGGTGACCACAGCATCTGGTCCTGCGGAGGCGGCGGCTCGTCCGGCGGCAAGTGCCTGGGGAATGGCCCGAGCATCTTCTCGCTGTTCGTCTGTCAGATACGAGTTCCGCGAGCTCAGGGCGAGCCCGTCGGCGTCTCGAACCGTGTCAACACCGAGGACATCGATGCCAAATCCGAGGTCGTCGTTCATGCGACGGATCAGCTCCAATTGCTGGAAATCCTTTTCGCCGAACACGGCAGCATCGGGGCGCACCTTTGCGAACAAGACAGCCACCACCGTGAGAACGCCGCTGAAGTGTCCGGGTCGTGATGCGCCCTCCAATTCATCGCCCAGAGGTCCCGGATCGACGGTTACCGCGGATCTCCTCGTGCTCGATCTGTAGATGTCGTCGACGGAGGGGGCGTAGAGGATGTCGACGCCTTCCTGGCGACAAAGGGCCTCGTCGGCCTCCATGGTTCGCGGGTACGAGTCGTAGTCCTCCCCGGCCGCGAACTGTGTCGGGTTCACGAAGACGCTGACGACTACTTCTCCATCGCTTCCCGCGTTCCGGCGGGCCACCCTGATCAATTCCCGGTGCCCTTCGTGCAGTGCGCCCATAGTGGGGACGAACACACGACGTTGCACTCGATCCACTGAGTCCAGGATGCGCGTCACGATCATGGCGCTTCCTCGAGAGATCGCAGCACTCGCGACGCCTGCTCGGTGTCGAGAACTCCGGCATCGAGCAACCGATCCACGGTCAGCAAACCGAGTGCGCGGTAGGCCTGCGCCACCAACGGTGCTTGTTCGCTCAGCAATGCCAGGTGCTCTGCCACCGTCGCGTCATCGGCCCGAGAGATCGGACCGGTCTGACCGCCCTCACCGCGCTCAAGTGCTGTCTCGACACTCGCGCGCACGAGCGGACCGATGAGCCTCTCGGGAGATTCGGTATTCGCATAGCGAAGCAGCGCGAGGGAACTATTCACGAGGGTCATCGAATAGTTCGCCGCGAAAGCCAACGCTGCGTGGTACCGACCACGCGCCTCTTCCGGAACCCACACCGGTTCGGCACCAAGTTCGACAACCAGCGCCTCGGCTACGGTGCGCATTCCCTCCGGTGCCGTCACCCCGAAAGCAGCTCCCGAAAGTCGCTCGAGATCCATCGTGGTTCCCGTCAACGGAAGAGCCGGATGGATAGCGAGGGGGATCGCTCCCACGTCGGTGGCGCGCTGGAGAACTCGAAGGCCGTAGCGGCCGGCGGGGTGCACGACGAATTGCCCTGAACCCACCGAACCGGATTCCACGAGTTCCTCCACCACGATCGGCAGGTCGGGGTCAGGGACGGCGACCAAGACGAGATCAGCGTCGGCAGCGACCGATGACGGGTCCGCAATCCTGACACCCGGCAACAGCGCGTCAGCGCGAAGCCGAGAAGTCTCCGATCGAGCTGTCGCTCCCACGATGCGGTGTCCGGCTCGATGCCAGGCGGCACCCAGGACCGCCCCGACGCGACCGGAGCCCACGATGGCAATCCGCAAACGAGACGGCGCTGCGTCGCTCACAGCACCGAAGCCTAGGGGGGTACTAGCGTGCCGACATGTCCGATGCCCCGTCGACGCTGCCCCTTCGCGCGTGGGTCGATGCATGGGACGACGCCAACCACACCTTCTACACACACCATGCGCCCGAGCAGCATTTCCGCACATCCATCGACGCCGGTACGGCGA
>CALKMY010000045.1 GCA_938091275.1 Candidatus Nanopelagicales bacterium
GCTCAGGGGCCTCTTGACGAAGCGACCTGCACCGTGGGTGACCCATTCGCCCCGGACCGTAGGGGCTGACCACACGTCGATCGGCGGGAAGGTCCACGCAGCGCACCGCGCGCGAACCCGAACGCACCGACAAGGCTTGCCATGGAACGGCCCCCGCGTCAGTGACACGCAGGTGGGCCCCGAAGGAGAACGGCCTGATGGTCGACAAGAACGAAACATCCACGAACGAATCTGCCACGAACACATCAGCGACAGATGGTTCCGCCCCCGCCACCGGTGCTTCGCCGCTGTTCCAAGCGGCCGCGGTGCCGGCAGACGAAGCCAAGAAGCCGGCACGACGCCGGGCAACCCGATCGACAGCTCCACCGGAACCCCGCAGCGGTGAGGACGCGACACCGGCCGCGGGCGACGACACTGAACCTGCGAAGAAGTCCAGCGCGAAGTCCAGCGCGAAGGCGACCAAGAAGTCGACGAAGAAGGCCGCCAAGAAGTCGACGAAGAAGTCGAGCGAGGCAACCATCGACGAGTCGTTTGATAACTCTTCGGATAGCCCGTCGGATGACGCGGCGAGCGACGCCACGGAAAAGGCTCCGAAGAAGGCTACGAAAAAGACCGCCAAGAAATCCACCAAGAAGGCGACCAAGAAATCCGCCAAGAAGTCGGCAGACGAGGACGCTAGCGCCGGAGACGCATCCGACGACGCATCGACCGGTGATGCCTCCTCGGAGAATGAGGCGGACGACGGTGACGAGTCGAGCGGCCCTAAGCGCCGTCGACGTGGTGGGCGCGGACGACGACGCAAGGCCGGCGCCGGCGACGCTGGTGACGCCGACGACGACAAGACCGATGGTGAGGACGACGACGATTCGGACGCAGATGCGGACGACTCGTCCACCGGCGGATCCACATCGCGGCGCCGGCGGCGCCGCCGCCGCCGTTCGGATTCCTCACCGGATGACGAACTCTCACCCGACGATCCACCGAACACCGTCGTCAAAGTTCGTGAGCCACGCAATCGAGACTCGGAGAACACTCGCGGATCGACGCGACTGGAAGCCAAGAAGCAGCGCCGACGCGAAGGTCGAGAAGCCGGGCGCCGCCGGGCGCCGATCCTGAACGAGGCGGAGTTCCTTGCTCGACGCGAATCGGTCGAGCGCGTCATGGTCGTCCGCCAGGCCGAAGACCGAATCCAGATAGCCGTCCTGGAGGACGGTGTTCTTGTCGAGCATTACGTCACCAAAGGTGCGTCCGCCTCCATGGTTGGCAACGTGTATCTCGGGCGGGTGCAGAACGTTCTTCCGAGCATGGAAGCGGCATTCGTGGACATCGGGCGTGGCCGAAACGCGGTTCTGTATGCGGGCGAAGTGAATTGGGATGCGGTCGGCCTGGAAGGTCAGCCCAAGCGCATCGAGTTCGCCCTGAAGTCCGGCGACCCGGTTTTGGTGCAGATCACCAAGGATCCGGTCGGACAGAAGGGAGCTCGACTGACGAGCCAGATTTCCCTGCCGGGTCGATTCCTGGTGTATGTCCCGCACGGGTCGATGACCGGTATCAGTCGCAAGCTGCCCGACAACGAGCGCAGCCGGTTGAAGTCCATTCTGAAGCGGGTGATGCCCGAGGACGCCGGCGTGATCGTCCGCACGGCCGCCGAAGGCGCGTCCGAGGATGCTCTGGAAGCCGACGTCGAACGGCTGCAAGCGCTGTGGACGGACATCACGGACGCGACCTCGTCGGCGACACCACCCGAACTTCTCTACAGCGAACCCGACCTGGCCATCAAGGTTGTCCGCGACATGTTCAATGAGGACGTCGCGAAGTTAGTCGTCTCCGGCGACAGCGCATGGCGGACCGTCGACGCGTACATCTCGGCCGTCGCACCGGATCTGCTGGACCGCGTGGACCACTGGGTCGAAGCCGAAGACATCTTCGCCCACTACCGGGTCGATGAGCAGTTGATGAAGGCCTTGGATCGCAAGGTGTGGCTCCCGTCGGGTGGTTCGCTGGTGATCGATCGAACGGAGGCGATGACGGTCGTCGACGTGAACACCGGGAAGTTCACCGGGTCGGGAGGCAATCTCGAGCAGACGGTCACCAAGAACAACCTCGAAGCCGCTGAAGAGATAGTCCGACAACTGCGCCTACGCGACATCGGCGGCATCATCGTTGTCGACTTCATCGACATGGTGTTGGAAAGCAACCGCGACCTGGTCCTGCGACGCCTGGTCGAATGCCTCGGCAGGGATCGAACGAAGCACCAGGTGGCGGAGGTGACGACCCTGGGATTGGTTCAGATGACGCGCAAGCGCATCGGATCCGGCCTACTGGAGTCCTTCTCGGAGACCTGCGAGGTGTGTGCTGGACGCGGCGTCAAGGTCTCGTTGACGCACGCTCACGAGCCAGCTCCGCGATCACGACGTCCAGCCGGAGCTGTCGACCCCGCCGAAGTCGCTGCTCGAGCCCTCGCCGCCCGCGAAGCCCAGGACGCGGGCGAGGCCGACACGGATCAAGCCGACACCGATCAGGCGGAAAGCGGGAACGTGGACGCAGGCGCGGCTGATGATGATTCGCCGGAACTGCCCGAAGCTGCTTCGGACCAGTCCCTGTTCGCCAGCGACGACTAGATGTCGTCGATGGGCTCCCACTGAGAGAACACGACAGCCTGGCCGGGGCCACCCGGGTAACCATCCACCGTCCACAGCGTGGCATCCATGATCTGAAACTTCGTGCCGTCGCTGGCCACCCGCTCACCGTTGTAGCCGGAAAGGACGCCGTCACGGCTCGCGTCGGAGAGCATCCGCGCTCGATCATCCCTGGCGTCGGCCGGGGCGGAGAGCCGCGAGGGCATCCCGATCATGTCCTCGATCGACATTCGCCACAGGGACGCGGCCGCTGAGTTGGCGTAAACGAAGCGCGGGTCGACCCCGGCGTCGTGACTGAGCACGATCGCCTCGTAGGCCAGGAGGCGCTCCGCGTCGTCGAGGGGATCACCGGACCGGTGCAGGAGTTCGCGGCCGATGCGGCGGGCGTAACTGTCCAGAATGCAGGCTGCAACGGTGGTAAGTGGGTGTCCTTGGTTCTCCAGCGCCACCCAGGGAGCCTGCCACAGCGCCCGTTGGGGGCAGGTCTGCCCCGACAGGGCTCATGCCGTACTCTTTCTCCTTGCGCCCGATGGGCGGTGGGAGAGCCAACCGACCGCAGCACACCTCGGGTACGGGACTTAGCAACGCACTACGGGTAAGACCAAGGACAGGAGCACGCACGTGTACGCGATCGTTCGGGCCGGTGGCCGCCAAGAGAAGGTCGAGGTGGGCGACGTTCTCGTCGTCGACCGGATGGCGGGTGAACCGGGAGCCTCCGTCCAACTACCAGCCATCCTCCTCGTCGACGGCGCTTCGGTGACCACCGACAAGGCGGCGCTCGGCAAGGTCAAGGTGACTGCGGAGATCGTCGACCACCGTCGTGGACCCAAGATCGACATCCTGAAGTACAAGAACAAGATCGGCTATCGCCGTCGTCAGGGCCATCGCTCCGAGTTGACGGCGGTAAAGGTGACCGACATCAAGACGGCCAAGTAATTCCGGGCGACTAGAGGACAACTGCCATGGCTCACAAGAAGGGTGCATCCAGCACCAGAAACGGACGCGACAGCAACGCGCAGCGTTTGGGCGTCAAGCGTTTCGGCGGTCAGAGTGTCGGCGCCGGCGAGATCATCGTTCGGCAGCGCGGAACGCACTTCCACCCGGGCACCAACGTCGGCCGCGGCAAGGACGACACGCTGTTCGCACTTTCCGCCGGCACCGTGGAATTCGGTTCGCACCGCGGGCGCCGCGTGGTGAACATTCTCGTCGACTAGCGCACCGGGTCGCCCCGGTGCCATGAACCGGGAGTTCTTTGATGAGCACCTTCGTGGATCGAGCGGTGGTCCACGCGCAGGGTGGCAACGGCGGCAATGGATGCGCGTCGGTGCATCGCGAGAAGTTCAAACCTCTGGGCGGCCCCGACGGCGGTAACGGTGGTCGTGGTGGTGACGTGATCGCCGTCGTCGACTCTTCGGTGACGACATTGCTCGACCTGCACCGACACCCGCACCGTCGTGCCACGCACGGCAAGCCCGGGCAGGGGTCGCATCGCAACGGTGCGGATGCCGACGATGTCATTGTCGAAGTTCCCCGCGGAACGGTCGTGACAGACGCGAACGGAAACGTGATCATCGACTTGATGACGCCCGGTGAGACGTTCGTTCTGGCACGCGGTGGCCGCGGTGGACTCGGTAATGCAGCTTTGGCGTCCCCGCGACGCAAAGCGCCCGGTTTCGCGCTGCTCGGTGAGCCGGGCGAAGCCCGAGACGTTGTCTTGGAGCTCAAGACCGTCGCGGACGTCGCTCTTGTGGGCTACCCGAGTGCGGGAAAGTCGAGTCTGATCGCGGCGATCTCCGCTGCTCGCCCCAAGATCGCGGACTATCCGTTCACCACCCTGGTGCCGAACCTCGGCGTCGTCAGCGCCGACGACATCGTCTTCACCGTCGCCGACGTACCCGGTCTGATTCCCGGAGCCAGTGACGGAAAAGGACTGGGGCTGGAGTTTCTGCGCCATGTCGAGCGGTGCAGCGTGCTGGTGCACGTGGTCGACTGCGCGACGCTGGAATCCGAACGCGACCCCCTCGCCGACGTGGACATGATCGAGTCCGAGCTCGCCGCCTACGGGGGCTTGGTGGATCGTCCGCGCCTGATCGCGCTCAACAAGGTCGACGTTCCCGACGGGCTGGCGATGGCCGACATGGTGCGCGGGGAACTTGAGGCTCGCGGCTACCGCGTGTTCGATATCTCCGCAGCCACGCATGAAGGCCTGCGGCCGCTGGTTTTCGCCATGGGGCAACTCGTCGTGCAGGCTCGTGCGAATCAGGTCTCCGACGAAGCAACTCGAGTCGTGATCCGCCCGACCCCCGTCGACGACGCTGGATTCACTATCGAGAAGGAAGTCGATGGTTTTCGCGTTGTGGGAGTACGGCCGGAGCGGTGGGTCCGTCAAACGGACTTCAGCAACGACGAGGCTGTCGGGTATCTCGCCGACCGGCTCGCCCGGTTGGGTGTGGAGGACGAGCTGCGTCGTCAAGGAGCCGAGCCCGGAACGACCGTGATGATCGGCGTGGGCGAAGATGCGGTCGTGTTCGATTGGTATCCGACGCTTGGTGGCGACGTCCCGGTGTCGGGGCCACGGGGGAGTGATGACCGACTGCATGCGGCTGATCAGGCCTGGGGAGACGACGATGAGTGAGGTTCGCGAGGCGATCTCGTCGGCAACTCGGATCGTCGTGAAGGTCGGATCATCGTCACTGACCTCCGAGGTCGGTGGAGTAGACGAGGAACGAATCTCCGCCATCGTGGCGAATGTCGCATCTCGTTGCGCGCGAGGAACGGAAGTGGTTCTCGTCAGCAGCGGAGCGATCGCGACGGGGTTTCCCACTCTTGGGCTGGCTCGGCGCCCGCAGGATTTGGCGACCCAGCAAGCATCGGCGAGCGTCGGGCAGGGAATGCTGCTCGCGCATTACACGCGCTTCTTCGCCGAGCATGACTTGACGGTGGGTCAGGTGCTGCTGACGTCTGACGATGTCACGCGCCGCAATCATCACCGCAATGCGCAGCGAACGCTCTTTCGCCTACTCGAACTCGGAGTGATTCCGGTGGTCAACGAAAACGACACCGTGGCGACGGACGAGATCCGTTTGGGCGATAACGACCGACTCGCGGCCTTGGTCGCCCACGTCGTGCAAGCCAGCGCGCTGATTCTTCTGTCCGATGTCGAAGGGCTGTATGACGCACCGCCGAACAAGCCGGGCGCGACCTTGATCACCGACGTTCGCGACGCGCAGGACATCGCCCAAGCGCGCGTGGGTGGAGCCGGTGGTGC
>CALKMY010000046.1 GCA_938091275.1 Candidatus Nanopelagicales bacterium
TGCGCGACTTCCCCTGAGGAGGGAACATGTCGGACACCGCAATCAAGCGCCCCGCAGGCGTCACGATCGTGGGCATCTTGACGGCCATTCTCGGCGTCATCAACATCGTTTTCGGTGTGTGGATGTTGATGTATTGGCTGGGAATCAAGCTCGGGACGCTCTTCGAGGGCCAAACCGTGTTCTGGCTCCTGTTCAACGGCTTCCTCGCCGTCGTGATGGGCCTGATCTACTTTTGGCTGACGCAGCTGACATTTGCCGGCAGCCAGACGGCGCAGGTGCTCATCTCGGTCTTCGCCGTCATCAACATCGTTTTCGGGTTCTTCCATTTCGACTCGGGTGGTGCGGCGCAGATCGTCATCAACTTGATCGTCGTCCTGATCGTCAACACGCATAAGGCGAAACTGTGGTTTAGCCAGACGGCCTAGCCCCACGGGCGGCCATTTCGTCTCGAAAGGGCACTCGGATCATCCCGAAAGGGAACCGAGTGCCCTTTCGCATGTGCGCACGCCCCCGTCCGACGTGACGGCGACACGAAGAGGCGGCGTAGAACTGCCCGTTTCCGCTTAAGCCGGGAACCCGTCAGTCACGGCCGGCAGGATCATCACGGAATCTCCAACGGCGACGTCTGTGTCCAGGCCGTGGAGGAATCGGACGTCCTTGCCGTTCAGATACACATGCATGAAGCGCCGAAGTCCCGCGTCGTCGAGGAGTTGCTGTGCGATACCGGCGTAGTGGGTGTCGAGGTTGGCGATGACCTCCTGCAGCGATGCACCTTCAGCACTGACCAGCTCTCTTGCGTCGGTAAGGGTGCGCAGAATCATCGGGATACGAACATCGACGGACATCGCGAAGCCTCTCTGTCGTCCCGGTCCAGAAGGTAGGCCGACATAGTCAGAACCGCTTCAGGGAGATCCATGATGCGGGACACAATAACCATCAAGTAGTGATTAAACGGACAAATTGGACCACTTTGTGTCGCAGTTTGCTCTTCGTGTCCTGTTCAACTTGACCTCGGCTGTGACCACCACCACGCTAGGGCCGCTGTGTTCTATTGGGCACAGCGTGGAAGAACTGAAAACAATCGGTGGCGGCCCCCGGCGGCCATCTCTCATGCATGGAGGCTTGAGTGGACGTCGTTAATCTCGACTACTCGCAGTACCAAACTGTTTACAACATTCTCTCGTTCGCGCTGGCGTCCATGCTGGCGACGTTCGTGTTCCTGCTTGCTGTGACGGGTCGTGTTCTTCCCCGTTACCGCCAGGCCCTCGTCGTCTCGGCGATGGTCTGTCTGATCGCTGCCTACCATTACTGGCGGATCTTCGACTCCTTCAAGGGGTCGTTCGTCGCTGTCGACGCTGGCGAGGCTGCCATGGCTCAAAACGCTATGGAATACGTCTTCGTGAACGGCGAAGGCTTCAACGAGGGTTACCGCTACGTTGACTGGCTGCTTACTGTGCCGCTGCTGTTGTTCGAGGCAATCGCCGTCCTCGCGCTCCCGCGTGCGCTTCGCAAGTCCCTGCTCATGAAGCTGATCCCCGCATCCGCGCTGATGATCATCCTGGGCTACCCGGGCGAGATCGCGGTCGACACCGCTCCCAAGGCCATCTGGGGGGCGCTGTCCACCATCCCGTTCCTGTACATCTTGTACATCCTGTTCGTGGAACTCACGAAGGCGACGAAGACGCAGCCTGGCCAGGTGGCCAAGGACGTCAACGGTCTTCGCTGGCTGCTCCTTGCGACGTGGGGCGTTTACCCCATCTCGTACATGATCCCGATGTTCGGCATCGAAGGAGCAGACTCGTTCGTCTGGCGCCAGGTTGGGTACTCCGTCGCGGACGTGCTCGCCAAGTGTCTCTTCGGCCTGCTGATCTACAAGATCGCTCGCGAGAAGAGCGCTGTGGACTCGCCGGAGTTCAACGAGGCAGAACTCGAAGAGGCACCCTCCAGCAGGTAGGGATCGCCCCGTCGGGTTCCACCCGAACGACGACAGCGGATCGGATGCTCAGCATCCGATCCGCTGTCTTTTGTGTGGAAGGCCTGCCGTTCTTCCCGCCTACTCCTCGTCTTCCGCCATCGGGACGTCGTCATCGGAAAATCCGTAGAGCGCGGGGGCCATGCAGCGAACGAGCGATTCTTGAAGGAACGTGAGCCAGTCGTAGACATGAAACAAGCCCGATCGGGGATCGTCGTCCGGCAGCCCTGCGAGCTCCTCGTGATTGTCTTCAGAAATCTGAATGCGTGTGCCGATAGCGATGCGCGCATCGTTCAGAAGCCCAAGCCAACTGTCGGTCGACGTCACCGCGACCTTTTCTCCTGAACGCTCGATTTCTTCTACCACGGTCATTGCATGCTGCATCTTCGACTGACGCAGATCGTTCTCGGTGAATCGACGAAAATCCCGCGCATCATCGGGATCGTCGTATGCGTCGGGTAGGAGTCGGGCCACTGCGGGGTCGTCGGAAATTCCCACATCCCCATCGACCCAGCCCAATTGCGCCGCCAATGGGTCCTGATCAGGGGACGCTTCAGCCGGCTGAACGAGATCCATCACTTGACGCGCCACGGACATCAGCAAGCCGCGTTCCACGTCATCAACGCGCAAGACAACGCGGCCGGTTGCGGTTCGTTGGAATCCGTACGTCATCGTCGCTGCTCGTCAATCGTCCCGTTGAAGCGTGGCCCACAGGCCGTAGGAGTGCATGGCACTGACGTCACGCTCCATTTCTTCTCTCGTGCCAGACGAGACAACCGCCCGACCCTCGTGGTGGACATCGTTCATGAGCTTCTCGGCCTTCTCGCGCGAGAAGTGGAAGTACGTCATGAAGACATACGTGACATAGGACATCAGATTTATCGGGTCGTTCCACACGATCGTTATCCACGGACGCTGGGTTTCGACGACCTCGTCCACCTGTTCCTTAGGAGCGGCCTCTACGGGAATCGACGCATCCACCACGGCCTCAGTCTCGCAGGAGCCTGCGACGGCGGCCACGCCCCCGTACGCTGCACCCATGGACGAGGGCAACTGCGGAATAGACCTGGAGCGGACACGCCAGTCCATTCCACCGCCTCGTGACGATCTCCCGTCTCGGCCAATTCTGGACCGGATCCGCGAATCCGTGATCGGAGACGATCACGTGATGCACGGTCCCTTCGGTCCCCGCCGTGTCACCTACGCCGACTACACCGCCTCCGGACGCGCGCTCGGATTCATCGAAGAATTCATTCGTGACGAGGTGCTACCTCGATACGCAAACACACACACGGAATCCAGTGGAACCGGACTTCAGACAACGCGCCTTCGGGAAGATGCTCGAGCGCGCATCAAGAAGGCCGTCAACGCTGGTGACGAGACGTGCCTGATCTTCTGCGGCTCCGGGTCCACCGCAGCAGTCAACAAAATCATCGGTCTGCTCGGACTTCGGATACCGGCCGACCTCAACAACAAGTACCACCTCAGCGATCACGTACCCGTGTCGGAACGACCCGTGATCTTTATCGGCCCCTACGAACACCACAGCAACGAGCTTCCCTGGAGGGAGTCCATCGCCGATGTGGTGCCGATCCCCGAGGACGCCGACGGGCACCTGGATCTGAACATCCTTCGCCAACGGCTCGAGGAATTCAGCGACCGCCCGCTGCTGATCGGCTCGTTCAGTGCCGCCAGCAACGTGACCGGCATCGTCACCGATACGCACGCGATCAGCACGCTCCTGCACGAGCAT
>CALKMY010000047.1 GCA_938091275.1 Candidatus Nanopelagicales bacterium
GACCCGCAATTCGAGCGCGACGCCTGCGGTGTCGCATTGGTGGCGACCTTGAGCGGTGTCCCTTCTCGCGACGTCGTCAAGCAGGCACTGACGGCACTGGAGAATTTGGAACACCGGGGAGCGTCGGGAAGCGAGCCCGACAGCGGCGATGGAGCGGGGATCCTGATCCAGGTGCCCGATGCCCTGTTGCGTCGGGTGAGCGGAACCGAACTACCGGAGCCCGGCGCTTACGCCACGGGTATCGGATTCCTTCCCACGGACGGTCCTACACGCGACTTGCTGATGGCGCAGATCGACGAGATCGCCCGAGACGAAGAGATCGAGATCCTCGGTTGGCGGCATGTGCCGACCGATCCATCCCTGGTCGGAGTGACGGCTCGAGAGTGCATGCCGGACTTCTGGCAGATCTTCGCCGTGGATGCCCGCAATGCCACCTCGGGACTCGACCTCGACCGGCGCGTGTACGTGTTGCGCAAGCGGGTGGAGAACGAGTCGGGCGTCTACTTCGCGTCGCTGTCTTCTCGCACCATGGTCTACAAGGGGATGTTGACCACGGACCAACTCACACCGTTCTACCCGGACTTGAGCGAAGTCGACATCGCGTCGACCTTGGCCCTCGTCCACTCACGTTTCTCCACGAACACGTTCCCGTCGTGGCCGCTGGCGCACCCGTATCGGTTGATCGCTCACAACGGCGAGATCAACACTGTGGCGGGAAATCGGAACTGGATGACCACCCGCGAGGCCATGCTCACCAGCGATGTTCTCTCCGGCGACCTCACTCGCCTGTCGCCGATCTGCACCCCCGGAGCCAGCGACTCAGCCAGCTTCGACGAGGTCCTGGAACTGCTCCACCTCGGTGGACGCTCGCTCCCACAGGCCGTCTTGATGATGATTCCCGAAGCCTGGGAGAACAACCCCGACATGGATCCACGTCGACGCGCGTTCTACGAGTTCTACGCGACGCTTATGGAGCCGTGGGACGGCCCCGCCAACGTCTGCTTCACCGACGGAACCCAGATCGGTGCCGTCCTCGACCGCAACGGCCTTCGACCGGGTCGATTCTGGGTCACCGACGAGGGCCTGGTGGTGTTGGCGTCCGAGGCTGGCGTGCTGGACATCGACCCTCAAACGGTGGTGCGCAAGGGACGGCTGCAACCAGGACGAATGTTCCTCGTTGACACCGCCGCGGGGCGCATCATTGAAGACGACGAGATCAAGGCCGAACTCGCGGCCGAATTGCCATACGACGAGTGGCTGGACACCGGCATCATCCACCTGGAAGAACTGCCCGAACGAGAGCACATCGTGCACACCCACGAGTCCGTGGCGCGTCGGCAGCAAACCTTCGGGTATAGCCAGGAAGAACTCCGGGTGATCATGGAGCCGATGGCGCGCGCCGGCGCGGAACCGATCGGCTCCATGGGTACCGACACCCCGATCGCGGTGCTGTCGAATCGGCCACGTCTGTTGTTCGACTACTTCAGCCAACTCTTCGCGCAGGTGACCAACCCCCCGTTGGACGCCATTCGTGAAGAAATCGTCACCAGCCTGGCGAGCCTCATCGGGCCCGAAGGCAACCTGTTGGAATCTCAACCCGGCCATTGCCGCCAGGTGCTTCTGCCGTTCCCGGTGATCGATAACGACGAACTGGCGAAGATTCTGCACATCAATGCGGACGGCACACTTCCGGAGTTCGCTGCGGCGCGCGTGACGGGGCTGTATCCGGTGGCCGGTGGGGGAGTCGCTCTCGAGAAGCGACTCGCGGAGATCTTCAACGAGGTAGATGCGCTGATCCGCCAGGGCAAGCGCTTCATCGTCCTGTCCGACCGGGAAAGCAACGCCCAACAGGCACCGATTCCTTCCCTGTTGCTGTGCGCCGCCGTTCACCATCACCTGGTGCGAACCAAGACGCGCAGCCAGATCAGCCTGCTGGTCGAGGCGGGTGACGTGCGCGAAGTCCACCACGTGGCACTTCTCGTGGGTTACGGCGCGGCGGCCATTAACCCGTATTTGGCGTTGGAGACCGTCGAAGACCTCGTCCACCGGCACGTGCTCGACGGCATTGGCGTGGAAAAGGCGGTCCGCAACTACATCAAAGCCATGGGCAAGGGATTGTTGAAGGTGATGTCCAAGATGGGCGTCTCCACGGTCGCGTCCTATCGCGGGGCGCAGATCTTCGAAGCCATCGGGCTTTCCCAAGAACTCGTCGATAGCTACTTCACCGGAACGGTGACCAAGCTCGGTGGGGTCGGACTCGACGTAATCGCGGAGGAGGTCGCCCGACGGCATGCGACGGCGTATCCGCCGTCGGGAATCTCTCCTGCTCATCGCGTTTTGACCGACGGTGGGGAGTACCAGTGGCGACGCGACGGGGAACCGCACCTGTTCGATCCGGAAACCGTCTTCCGGCTCCAGCACGCGACGCGGGCGAAGCGCTTCGACATATTCCGGGAATACACCCAGGGCGTCAATGAACAAGCCGAGCGCTTGATGACGCTGCGCGGATTGTTCGCCTTCCGCGATGGTGCTCGGGAATCGATCCCCCTCGACGAAGTCGAATCGATCGAATCGATCGTGTCGCGATTCAGTACCGGAGCCATGTCCTACGGGTCCATCTCCGCAGAGGCGCACGAGACGCTGGCGATAGCGATGAACCGCCTCGGTGGACAGTCGAACACCGGAGAAGGCGGAGAAGACCCCGAGCGTTTCGTGCCGATGGACAATGGCGACTCGAAGCGTTCCGCCATCAAGCAGGTTGCATCGGGGCGCTTCGGCGTCACCAGTGAATACCTTGTCAACAGCGACGACATCCAGATCAAGATGGCGCAAGGAGCGAAGCCGGGTGAAGGCGGACAGCTTCCCGGCCACAAGGTCTATCCGTGGATTGCCAAGACCCGACACTCCACTCCCGGCGTCGGGCTGATCTCCCCGCCTCCGCACCACGACATCTACTCCATCGAGGACCTCGCGCAACTGATCCACGATTTGAAGAACGCGAACCCTCGGGCCCGTGTGCACGTGAAGTTGGTGGCGGAGGTCGGTGTCGGAACCGTTGCCGCAGGTGTCTCCAAAGCCCATGCCGACGTTGTTCTGATCTCCGGCCATGACGGAGGGACGGGCGCATCACCGCTGACATCGCTCAAGCACGCGGGTGCGCCCTGGGAGTTGGGTTTGGCGGAAACGCAGCAAACCCTGCTGCTCAACGGCCTTCGCGATCGTGTTGTCGTCCAGGCTGACGGACAGCTCAAAACCGGACGCGACGTTGTGATCGCTGCGCTTCTGGGAGCTGAGGAGTACGGGTTCGCGACGGCACCGTTGGTGGTCATGGGGTGCGTGATGATGCGCGTGTGTCATCTGGACACCTGCCCGGTGGGTATCGCAACGCAAAACCCCGTTTTGCGCGAGCGGTTCCGGGGATCGCCCGAATTCGTCGTCAACTTCTTCGAATTCATCGCCCAGGAAGTACGTGAGTATCTCGCCGAACTCGGTTTCCGAAGCCTCGATGAAGCCATCGGACACGCCGAAGTTCTCGACATGCGGCGGGCTATCGATCACTGGAAGGCGGACGGACTCGACCTTGCTCCGATCCTTCACGTGCCCGATGTTCCGGTCGGTGAGGCGCGTCGGAAGATCGTCGAGCAGGACCACGGCCTAGACAAGGCCCTGGATCAAGAACTCATCGAGATTTGCCGCCCAGCCCTTGATTCGCGTGAACCTGTCCGGGCCAATGTCGCTATTCGGAACGTCAACCGAACGGTGGGAACGATGCTCGGTTCGGAAGTGACGCGGCTGCACGGCGGCGACGGTTTGCCGGATGGAACGATCGACATCACCTTCCAAGGGTCTGCCGGTCAATCGTTCGGCGCCTTCGTTCCCGCGGGCGTGACCCTTCGACTCGAGGGCGACGCGAACGACTACCTCGGTAAGGGGCTTTCGGGAGGTCGACTCATCATTCGGCCCGACAGGGCCGCCCCCTTCGTCGCCGAGGACAACATCATCGCCGGCAACGTGATCGCGTACGGAGCGACGAGTGGTGAAATTTTCATCCGCGGACAGGTGGGCGAACGGTTCTGCGTGCGGAACTCGGGCGTTCACGCTGTCGTCGAGGGGGTCGGTGACCACGCTCTGGAGTACATGACCGGCGGTATCGCGGTGATCCTCGGACCAGTGGGCCGCAACGTCGGGGCCGGCATGTCCGGCGGGATTGGCTACATACTCGATTTGAACGTGAGCCGAGTGAATCCGGAAATGGTGGATCTCGATCCGCTGAGCGCCCAGGACGAAGACGAACTGCGATCGTTGATTCAACGGCACGTCGAAGAGACGGAGTCGGCCGTGGGTGCACGATTGCTCGAGGACTGGGCCCATAGCCGCCAGCGGTTCACCAAGGTCATGCCGCAAGACTTCAAACGGGTGTTGCGTTTGCGCGAAGAGGCGATAGCAAGGGGAGAAGACCCTGTGCTGGCAGTGATGGGAGGCGGCAATGGCTGACCCGCGAGGTTTCTTGACCACCGACCGCCAGCTTCCCGAGCGGCGCCCGGTCGATGTTCGCATTCTTGATTGGCAGGAGGTCTACCAAGACTTCGATGCTCGGAGTCTGGAAAAGCAGGCGGGGCGCTGCATGGACTGCGGTATTCCCTTCTGCCACCAAGGGTGTCCACTGGGCAACCTCATCCCGGAATGGAATGACCTCATCTACGACCGTGACTGGGGTCAAGCCATCGAAAGGCTGCACGCCACCAACAACTTTCCAGAATTCACCGGACGACTATGTCCGGCGCCGTGTGAAGCGGCCTGCGTACTGGGCATCAACGCCGATCCCGTCACTATCAAGCAGGTCGAAGTGGCCATCGTCGACCGGGCCTGGGAGGCCGGGTGGATCACACCGCAGCCGCCGGAGTCACTGACCGGCCACACGGTCGCGGTGATCGGATCCGGACCCGCCGGACTCGCGGCTGCGCAGCAGTTGGCGCGCGCGGGCCACACGGTCGCGGTGTACGAGCGGTCGGACAGGATCGGGGGTCTGCTCCGTTACGGAATTCCCGAGTTCAAAATGGAAAAGCACCATGTGGATCAGCGACTCGCGCAGATGGAAGCCGAGGGAGTTAAGTTTCGGCCGAACGTAGAGGTGGGAGTTGACATCACGGTCGCCGACCTTCGGCGACGTTATGACGCAATCGTCATCGCGACTGGTGCGACAGCTTGGCGTGACCTACCCATCGAAGGTCGGGAGTTGACCGGCATCTACCAAGCCATGGAGTACCTGCCTCCCGCGAACCGAGTGCAAGAAGGCGATTTCGAGGAATCACCCATCGACGTTGAGGGTCAGCACGTGGTCATCATCGGGGGAGGCGACACCGGAGCCGATTGTCTGGGTACCGCTCATCGCCAGGGAGCCGCAAGCGTGACGCAGTTGGAGATCATGCCTCGCCCACCGCAGGAACGACCGCGGGCCCAGCCCTGGCCGACCTACCCCATGACGTATCGGGTCAGCAGTGCGCACGAGGAGGGTGGTGAGCGCATCTTCGCTGTGTCGACGCGGCGCTTCGTGGGAGACGACGACGGTCACGTTCGTAGCTTGGAGTTGTCTGAGGTGGAGTTCGTCGACGGTCGTTTCGAGCCGGTGTCCGACTCCGAGCGGTCAATACCCGCGGACGCGGTCTTCTTGGCGATGGGATTCACCGGGCCAGAGCAGGGCCCATTGCTGGAGCAGTTCGGCCTACCGCTCACCGAGCGCGGCTCCATCGAGCGCACGGACGAGTACGCGACCGACATCGACGGAGTCTTCGTCGCCGGTGATGCGGGCCGGGGCCAATCCTTGATCGTGTGGGCGATCGCGGAAGGTCGCGCGGCCGCCGCAAGCGTCGATCGGTACTTGACCGGTGACACGAACCTTCCGTCTCCCATTCGAGCATCGGCGCGGCCCCTCACCGTGTAACCGGTTACGGCTAGGCTTCCCCCATGCGCAGAGCCAAAATCGTGGCCACGCTGGGCCCCGCGACATCCTCGCCCGAGCAAATTCGGGCGCTGGTGGATGCCGGCATGGATGTGGCCCGTTTGAACCTCTCGCACGGTAACCACGAGGACCACCGACAGGCCTACCTCGCTGTTCGCGAAGCCTCCGATGCCAGCGGGAGGGGCGTCGGGATTCTGATCGACTTGCAAGGGCCGAAGATTCGGCTCGGATCTTTCGCCGCGGGGCCTGTGCACCTCGAGCCAGGTGCGGACTTCATCGTGACCACCGAGGATGTGGCCGGCGATGCCACCATGGTGTCGACCACGCATGCTGGTTTACCGGACGATGTTAATCCGGGAGATCTCGTGCTTGTCGATGATGGTCGCATCGAGCTGCGAGTGACCAAGGTCGAGGGGCCACGTGTCCACACCACGGTCGTCGAGGGTGGTTTGGTGTCCGATAGCAAGGGCTTCAACCTCCCGGGAGTTCCCGTGAGTGTGCCGGCTATGTCGGATAAGGACGTGGAGGATCTTCGCTGGGGGCTTCGCATGGGGGCGGATCTTGTCGCCCTGTCTTTCGTCCGCAGCGCTGACGATGTCAGCGCCGTTCACGACATCATGGACAACGAAGGCATTCGGGTGCCGGTACTTGCGAAGATCGAAAAGCCCCAAGCGGTGGAGAATCTGGAACAGATCGTCGAGGCGTTCGACGGAATCATGGTCGCTCGGGGAGACCTCGGCGTCGAACTTCCGTTAGAGCAGGTTCCGCTCGTTCAAAAGCGCGCGATCCAACTGTGTCGGCAGGCCGGAAAGCCGGTGATTGTCGCGACGCAGATGTTGGACTCGATGATCACCGCCAGCCGTCCCACGCGCGCCGAGGCGAGCGACGTCGCCAACGCGGTGCTTGACGGCACCGATGCCTTGATGCTGTCGGGAGAAACGAGTGTGGGGCACAACCCACCGCTGGTCGTGGAAACCATGTCGCGCATCATCGAGCACATCGAAGGTGAAGCATTGGATCGACTTCCTCCCTTGGAGGAAAGTCGTACTGGATCCACGGCCCGGGCGCTCACCCACGCAGCCGTGTCCGCAGCCCTGTTCGTTCAGGCGACTCACCTGATCGCTTTCACTGAAACGGGGCGGTCTGCTCGCCTGATCGCCCGTTGGCGTTGCGGCATTCGCCTGTTGGCGTTCACCCCCAACCCGCGGGTGCGAAGCCAACTCGCTTTGGTGTGGGGAGTGGAGACCTTCCTGGTGCCCCATGTGCGGCACACCGACGACATGGTCATGCAGGTCGACAAGGCGCTGCTGGATATCGGTCGTGCCAGCGCCGGCGAGCGCGTGGTGATCGTGGCGGGCGTGCCACCGGGCGTCCCCGGGACCACGAACGGCATGCGGGTTCACAAGATCGGAAGTGCCGGCCCGGGTGGCGGGGTATAGCGCGCGCGGCTGCCGTCCTGAGATATGTTGTCGTTGTTCCTTTAAGCCCGTCC
>CALKMY010000048.1 GCA_938091275.1 Candidatus Nanopelagicales bacterium
AGGCACTCGACTTCACTCGCCCCAGCGGCGCGGACCGCTTCGAGCAATTTCTTGCCTCCGGCTGTCGCATCGTGATGCAGCACCAGCCACACGTTCTCGGGCTGATCGGCGAGCACCTCGGTGAGCGCATCGGCGAAGGCATCCTCGGCTGATTGAAGACCGGTAACGACGACGATCACGTCACTTCCGAAGAGCGTCGGTGCGCACATGTTGCGGAATTCGTGCACAGCATCGTCGGTGCTCGCATCGACCGATTCGCGGTCGACGTCCGGACGGGCGTGCCGAATGCCGGCGACCGTCGACGCGATAGCGCGGTCGACGAGGGCCTGCTCGCCCCCGCGGACGAGGGTGATGCGGGCCGGGTTGCTCATGATGAGCCCAGCATGTCACGTCGCGTAGCGAAGCCGAGATTTCCATCGCCACTTCTGACGATGGCGACGTCTCCGGATTGATCGGTACGCACCACCTGTGCACCCGTATCGATCCACGCCTGCAATGTGTCCGGGGCGGGGTGCCCGAAGCGGTTGCCCGATCCCACACTCACCACCGCGAGGTCCGCCTGAGCCCAGGGGGCGAAAAGCGGATGCTGATGGGCGGACCCGTGGTGGGGAATCTTGACCACATCGAAGCCCCCCGGGCCACTGACCAGAGCCGCCTGGGCCGGGGGCTCGATGTCCCCGGTAAGCAGAACCCGAACGCCGTCAAGGTCCGCCTCGAGAACGACGCTGGCGTTGTTGGCTACCGACCCCTCAGAGATTCGTCCACCGGTGATGATTCGCCGAGGCCACAGGACCTCGTAGGTGCTCGAACCGACGTCAATGGAGGAACCGGCCACCAATCGATGCATCGACATTCCACGCCGACGCAACTCGACGCCCACTCCCCGAAACTGCTCGACGGGCTCGTCGTGGACGGTCGCGAACACCGCGTCGACCCGGCGACCATCGATCAGCCCGGTCAGCCCACCGACGTGATCTGCGTGAAAGTGCGTCAACACGAGCGCAGACACATGATGAACGTCGAGGTCGCTCAAGCACGAGTCGATCTCCTTGGCAGACGGCCCGACGTCGATCACGACAGCGCCGTGACCGTCCCGTGGTGCGACGACGAGTGCATCGCCCTGGCCGACATCGCACTGCGTCATGAGCCATCCGCGCGGAGGCCACGAGCGCGCACTCGGTGGGAACACCGACCAGACGAGGACGGCGGTGATGATCACCCCTGCCACCGCAATCGCATAGGGACGAACGCCGGGGTGATCTCGTCGATGCCAACGCACGTACGCCACCCCGATCGCGATCAAGCACCCGAGGGCCATGAGCGCGAGCGGGACGCTTCCTCGGATACGCAGCACCTCGACCTGCGAGGCGACGGCGGCAACGCGGGCGATCCATTCACCCGCCCATGCTCCGATCCACGCGAGAAAGTCGGCGGGCGCTTCGCCGACCGGCACCACAGCAAGCACGGCGGCACCGAGTCCGGCCAGGGTGATCAAGGGAACGACCGGCATGGAGACCAGGTTCGCCGGGATAGCGGCGAGGCCGACAAAAGCGCCCATGGCCAGCAACACCGGAGCCGTCGCGATTTGCGCCGCGATGGTGATCGTCGCCGCCATGGTCACCGGAACAGGCACCCGGTGTCCCCACCGTGATTCGGTCACTGCCTTCTGCAGAGCAGGAGCCAGCAACACGATGCCGGCTGTCGCCGCGACCGACAGTGCGAACCCCCAACGAGCCGACAGTGATGGTGCGAGCACCACCAAGATCAGCACCGCGGCAGCCAGGATCGACGGACCCGATCGTCGCCCTCCGACTACGAGCGACACGACGACCGCCGACCCCATGACCGCGGCACGCAGCACGCTGGGTTGCGGATGAACGACGACAACGTAGAAACCCAGCGCCGCCAGCGCGCTCAGCACGCGAACGACCACTGGCAATCGCACGATCCACGCGATTCCGAGGACCGCACCAACAACCATCGCCACATTGCCGCCGGACACCGCGGTTAGGTGCGCCAGGCCACTGTTGCGCATCTGCTCCACCAATTCCGGGGACATGTGCTGTTCGTCGCCGATGGCCAGGCCCGCGACCAGGGCCGAGCCTCCCGGCGGCGTATCAGGCAATGACCGGGTCAGCGACTCCCGGATCGCCTGCGCCGCTCGATGCATACGCGACGCGGGCCCTCGGGCACGAACGTTCTCGGCGTTGAGATAGGCAGCCGATGTGACGGAATTGCCGGCCGGGCGCAGCCGTCCGATGACGCTGACCGGCGTGCCGGCGGCCGGAATGTCGGTAAAGCGCGGCAACGTCAATGTGACCGGCACCTGTGCCTGAACGGTTCGGTGCCGTGTCGTCACCTGCTCGACGGCAAGGGGAACGAACGCAGTGTCCAGCGAGGTTCGCACTGGGCCTCCGATCGTTCCCGTGACCTCCGCCTCCGTATTCATCGCCGCTACCAAAGCCGGAGTCGTCCAGGCAGCGATCTGCCCCGCGCTGGCGAGCACTCCCAGAGCACCTGCCGCGACGGTGACGACGACCGCTGCCCCTCGTCGCACCATCAACACGCCCGCCACCGCCACCAATGCGACGAGCACCCCGAGCGCCATCACGCGAAGGGCCCCTGCATGTCGACTGTCCAGTGCGTCGATGCTGGTCAGCCCGACCAGGGACACCAGCGCCCCCGTCCACGCGGCCAGAGCCGGACCCACCAGCCGCGCGTCGATCACATGCCGACCTGGTCCTCGATACGCGCGATCATCGCTGGTCCTACGCCGGAGACTTCACCGAGCTCGGCAACCGATCGAAACGGCCCGTTGGCGGTTCGCCACGCAACAATGCGTTCAGCAATCACCGGTCCCACACCGGGCAGCTGCTGCAACTGCTGCGCGTCGGCGGAATTCAACGAAATTCGCGACGTGCCGCCCGAGGCTCGCGGATCGGCCCCGACATCGATCTGCTCCCCATCGACCACCAGGCGTGCCAGATTGACCGTGGACGACGCACGGCTGCTGGTCACTCCTCCCGCGGCTTCCACGGCATCGAGCACGCGCGAACCGGCCGGAAGTTCCACCACTCCCGGCGATGCAACCTTGCCCACCACATGAACAACGACCGTCGACGTCGACACGACTGGCGATATCTCGTTGGCTCGCGCGTGGTCGCTGTCTGATTCGTACATGGCCGATTCACCCGCGTTGGATCCAGGCGTGACAGAAGCATCGACCGCATTCGATGAGTCGTCGGTCTCGACGGTGGTGACACTCGACGGCTGACCGCTGACCCACCACCACACCAGCACGGCGCCCAATCCCCCGATCAACACCAGCACAGCCCGCCGAGCACGCCCATCCCACGCACCGAAGAAGTGTCGTGTC
>CALKMY010000049.1 GCA_938091275.1 Candidatus Nanopelagicales bacterium
GTGCGCAGCACGAACTCTGCTTGCTTTTCCACGAGTCCATAGTGTGCCGTGTCGTGTTACAGCCGCGTAACAGACTCCCTGGGGTAGGTACCCTCCACGGGTGAACGTCCTGCGCATCGCCCTGGGCCAGGTGAATCCGACCGTGGGCGACTTGGAAGGCAATGCCCGCCTGATTCGCCAGGCGGCCGCCGACGCTGCCGCGGGGCAGGCGGATCTGCTGATTCTTCCCGAAATGGTGCTCACCGGATACCCCGTCGAGGACCTGTCACTACGCCCGTCCTTCCAGCAGGCATCCCGGATCGCGATGAGCGCCCTAGCCGGCGACATTGCCGACGATGGGTTCGGAGACCTCGCCTGCCTGATCGGCTATCTCGACCACAGCGATGACGACGACGATGCCGATACGGTCGGGCGACCCCGTGGGGGTCCGGTGAACAGTGCCGCACTCGTTCATCGCGGCGCCGTTGTGGCCCGGTACGACAAACACTTCCTACCCAATTACGGCGTCTTCGACGAGGCCCGGTATTTCGTGCCCGGTGAGGCACCCTTGGTGTTCGAGATGAACGGGCACCGCGTATGCGTCGCCATCTGCGAAGACTTGTGGAGGCAGGGAGGCCCGGTCCAATGGGCCCGGGAGTTCGACGCAGACCTGTTAGCGGTGTTGAATGCATCGCCCTACGAGCGGATGAAAGATGACCGGCGACTCGAGCTGTGCGTCGAGCAGGCCCAGGCCAGTGGATCGGCCGTTGCGTACACCAACATGACCGGAGGACAGGACGAACTCGTCTTCGACGGTGACTCACTCGTCGTCGACGCTGCGGGGCAGCTTCTCCAGCGAGCATGTCAGTTCGATTCCCAGATCCTCTTCGCTGATCTCACCGCAACGCACGTCACACCGTCCTCGCGCGATGATGTACCGGTGTCGATACCTGCGTCGAACACATCGGCACACGAGCGTCAGCCGCTGACTCCCGCGAACACCCCGCGACTCGATGATTCCGCTGAGCTGTACGCCGCGCTGCGCCTTGGGCTGGCCGACTATGTGAATAAGAACGGTTTCACGAGCGTCCTGCTCGGCCTCAGTGGCGGAATCGACTCGGCGTTCGTCGGTGCACTCGCGGTCGATGCTCTGGGTGCCGATCGAGTGTTCGGGGTCGCGATGCCGAGTCGCTACTCCTCGACCCACTCGGTGCAGGACGCACACGACCTGGCGGAACGCACCGGTCTGACCCTGCGCGAGGTGCCTATCGACCCGATGTTTGACGCCTTCCAGTCGAGTTTGCACCTCACCGGGCTCGCCGAGGAGAACCTGCAGGCGCGCATTCGAGGCATGGTGTTGATGAGCCTGTCCAACGCCGAGGGGCACTTGGTGTTGGCGACCGGCAACAAGAGCGAGCTGTCCGTCGGCTACTCCACCATCTACGGCGACGCGGTCGGTGGCTTCGCACCCATCAAGGACGTACCGAAGACGCTGGTGTGGGATTTGGCGCGGTGGCGCAATGAGCAGGCCGAGTCTGCTGGGTCCACCGGGCCGATTCCGCCACGATCGATCACCAAGGAGCCATCCGCGGAGCTCAGCCCCGACCAGAAGGACTCCGACTCGCTTCCCGACTACCACGACCTCGACAGCGTTCTCGAGGCGTACGTCGACGAGGACACCGGCGCGTCGGAACTCGTGTCCGCCGGCTTCGACGCTGCGCTGGTTGAGCGCATCGTGCGCCTGACGGATGGCGCCGAGTACAAGCGGCGCCAATACCCTCCGGGAACCAAGATCGGGGTTCGCGCCTTCGGACGTGACCGTCGACTACCGATCACCAATCGGTGGCGTGAAAACCCCGATTCGAACTCCTAAGCCTCCGACTCGCGCGGCTTGTCTGCCGAGGGTTCGCTCTTGGTGGGGACAGGTATGTGGGGTAGACCGAAGCCGACGATGAGTGCGGCGATAACGACGACGGACGCCGAGATGACCGATGTCACGTGGCTAGCGGCGAGGAAGTCGGCATAGGCGATGGCTGTCAACGAATCGATGACCGCCGCGGGGACACCGGACTCAGCCGCCGAGTTCAGCACCTGCTGGGTCGCCACGATGGACTCGCTCGCTGCGGCGAACGCTTCCTCGGGCAGCGCCTGAGAGGCGTCGTCGGGCAGTTCGGTACTGCTCGCCGCAAGGTTCGCCGCGTATTGGGTAGCGAGCACGGTGCCCACGATGGCTACCCCTAGAGCGCCACCGATTTGCCGCACGGTGTTCTGCACAGCCGACCCCGCCCCGGCGCGGGCTAATGGCAGAGTGTTTTGCATCACGGTGGAGGCCGGAGCGATGACCAGGCCCATGCCCAGCCCGAACAGGAAGAAGACCCCCAGGAGCAGCCACAAGGGCGTGTCTATCTGAACGAATACCAGTGTTGTCAGGGCGAAAGCAACGATCACGAGGCCACTGGTCATCACCGCTCGGTAGCCGAATCGTGCGACCGTCGTCGCACTTCGGGGTGCGGCAAGGAGTTGTCCGACGGCGAAGGGGATGAAGCACAGCCCCGCCGTCAGCGTGTCGAATCCCCGCAGAATCTGTAGGTAGAACGGGAGCGTGAACGTGATGCCCATGAGGGCGAAGAAGGAAAGCGACACGGCCGCGATACTGATGGCGTACCCACGGTTGCGGAACAAGCTCACATCGAAACTCGGATGGTCGCTTCGGTACTCCATGTACAAGAACAGCGCAATGACGGCGATGCCCGCGACCATCGGGCCGAGGACCATCGCATCGATCCACGTGCGGGTTTCGGAAGCGTGGATGATTCCGTACACCAACAGAACCAACCCGACGATCGACAGCACGAGCCCGAGCACGTCCAACTTTCGCCCGTCGGGGTTCCGCGTTTCCGGAACAACCCTCCAGATGGCGATCAGGCCGACGGTCACGATCGGCACGTTGATCAAGAAGACCGATCCCCAGGCGTTTCCGGTCAGTGGCGCGAACCATTGGGGGTTCTGCAGCAATGCTCCACCCAGAACAGGCCCGAGAGCCACAGCCGCTCCCACGGCCCCCGCCCACGTGCCGATCGCTCGTCCTCGCTCGTGAGGGGGAAAGACGACAGTGATGATCGCCAGCGTTGTTGGCAAGACGGCGGCGCCGCCGATACCCATCACCGCCCGGAACCCGATCAACATCTGCGGTGTCGAGGCGAACGCGCAGGCGGCGGAGGACAGACCGAACACGACCAAGCCCACAACGAGGATGCGCTTACGTCCATACCGATCACCGAGCACCCCCCAGGTGAACAGCAGGGCCGCGAACACCAGGATGTAGGAATCCACCGCCCACACCAGTTCACCCTGGGTCGCTTCCAGATCGCGCTGGATAGTGGGCAGCGCGATGTTCAAAATCGTGTTGTCGAGAACGACGACCAGCAGGCTGACGATGAGAACACCGAGGATCGCCCAACGCCGGGGGTGTCCCTCGCCCGAGACCATCCAGCGGTCGGCATCTTCCGGCGCGGGCTGCATGCATCCTCCGAACGGGCCCGGTGGGCTCCGCTGCAGGGGGTCCACGAATGGAGGCCACATGCTACTCGCGGGTCGGTTGGGCCAGATCGTCGATACGTGGCATGCTTTTCTCGTCCGGGGACTTCACACGGGAGCCTCGAGATGGGAGATTCACCATGTCTCGTCATTCTTCTGTTCGGCGCGTGACGATGCGCGACCTCCAGGTGCGCACCGATGAGGGTCAGCCCTGGACCATGGTGACCGCGTACGACGCGCTCACCGCGGGTGTCATTGAGCAGGCTGGTGTCCCTGCGTTGTTGGTCGGTGACTCAGCCGCGATGGTGGTTCACGGCCACGACTCGACCATTCCGATCACCGTTGACGAGATGCTCCCGTTGGTGTCCGCCGTGGTTCGCGGTACCGAGCAGGCTCTTGTCGTCGCCGATCTACCGTTCGGTTCCTACCAAGAGGGCCCGGCGCAAGCCCTGGCCACCTCGGCTCGCTTCATGAAGGAGGCCGGCGCGCACGCGGTGAAGTTGGAGGGCGGCCAGAGTGTTCTGCCCCAGATCGAAGCACTCGCAGAGGCGGGGGTCCCGGTCATCGGTCACCTCGGACTCACCCCCCAGTCGGTGAACCTCCTCGGGGGTTACCGGGTGCAAGGTCGCGGAGAGAGCGGACAACGACTGCTCCAGGACGCGAAGGCGTTGCAATCGGCCGGTGCGGCAGCGGTTGTTCTCGAAGTGGTCCCGGCGGACCTGGCGGCCTCGGTGACCGAGGTCTTGAGTATTCCCACCATTGGTATCGGGGCCGGGGCAGCCACGGATGCGCAGGTGATCGTGTGGCAGGACCTCCTCGGTCTCACCCCGGATCCTGCGCCGCGTTTTGTTCGCCGCTACGCGAATCTGCGAGAGGTCATGACGGGCGCCGTATCCGCGTGGGTCAACGACGTCGAGACGCGCAACTACCCGGCTGAGGAACACACGTACAACTGAGCGTCGGCGCACACCTGTTCGCCGAAGTTCGGCTGACTACTCACCGTCTAGACGTCGGTGACTCTGATTCCTGCGTGCACCTTGTAGCGGCGATTCATCGAAATCAGGTTCGCGGTAAATGCCTCGACCTGACCGGCGTTGCGCAGACGCCCACCGTAGATGCCGCGTATTCCATCGATCCGACCTGCAAGGGCCTGTACGGCGTCGGTGGCGTCGCGGTCGTCGCCGAGAACAAGGACGTCCGTTTCGATCGAGCTCACGCTGTCGTCGAGCAACAGGACCGCGGAGATGTGATGGAAGGCGGCAACGACAGAGGAATCCGGCAGAACCGATGCCGCCTGTTGCGCGGCGGATCCTTCTTCGACGGGTAGCGCGAACGCCCCCTGCTTGTCGAAGCCCAGCGGGTTCACGCAATCCACAACGATCTTGCCTGCGAGATCGGAAGCGAGGGATTCGAGGAGTTCTCGGTGGCCATCCCACGGCACCGCCACAATGACGATGTCGCCAAACCGCGCCGCGTCTTCGTTGCTGCCACCAGCAACCCCTGAGCCGATCTCCGCTGCGATCGACTGCGCACGATCTGCTGATCGAGAACCGATCATCACCGACTGCCCAGCCCGCGCGAGACGTTGCGCAAGGCCGCGTCCTTGTTCACCAGTGCCACCGAGAACGCTGACC
>CALKMY010000050.1 GCA_938091275.1 Candidatus Nanopelagicales bacterium
CTCGTGATCAGCTCAAACGCGCACCTGATCACGCCGTACCACGTGACACTCGACAAGGTCACCGAGCGATTCTTAGGCAAGAGCAAGATCGGCACGACAGGGCGAGGTATCGGGCCGACCTACAGCGACAAGATCGCCCGCATCGGGATCCGGGTGCAAGACGTCTTCGACGAGTCGATTCTGCGGCAAAAGGTCGAGGGGGCGCTGGCCAACAAGAATCAGGTACTCGTCAAAGTCTTCAATCGGCGAGCGATCGAAACAGATGCGATTGTCGAAGGGCTACTGACGTACGCCGATGCCTTACGGCCGATGGTCAGGGATACATCGCTGCTTCTGAACGAAGCACTCGATGCCGACAAGGTCGTTCTCCTCGAGGGTGGTCAAGGGACCCTTCTGGATGTCGACCACGGAACGTATCCGTTCGTTACATCGAGCAACCCGACATCGGGAGGCGCGTGCACGGGAAGTGGGATCGGGCCCACTCGAATCACGCGTGTGATCGGAATTCTGAAGGCGTACACCACCCGTGTGGGGTCCGGACCGTTTCCGACCGAACTGTTCGATGACGATGGCGAGCGGCTGCGCACCATCGGTGGAGAGCGTGGTGTGACCACGGGACGAGATCGTCGATGCGGCTGGTTCGATGCGCCCATCGCCCGATACGCAACGCGAGTCAATGGTCTGACCGACATCTTCCTGACCAAGCTCGATGTGCTTACGGGTTTCGAAAAGGTCCCCGTGTGTGTGGCGTACGACGTTGAGGGCACGCGCATGGATGAATTGCCGGAGTCTCAGACGGCGTTCCATCACGCGAAGCCGATCTACGAATACCTTCCTGGCTGGGAAGAAGACATCTCCCAGGCTCGCTCGGTCGACGACCTACCGGCGAATGCTCGCAGTTATGTGGAGTTCCTAGAGAGCATCTCGAATTGTCGAATTAGTGCGATCGGGGTCGGGCAGGACAGAAACGCCACTATCTCGATTCACGACTTAATCGACTGACATGGATTTCTTCGATCTCGACTTCGAACTCGACGATCGAGGCAACCGCATAGGTCTCCCGGTAGCTCCGACGGCCTGTTCTCGTCCGGAGTGGGCTGTCATGACAGGTTCCTACTGTCGACTCGAGCCCCTGGACGCAAGCGCACACAGTGAAGACCTGTTCGCGGCCTTCCAAGGCCACGATGATCTGTGGACGTACATGCCGCACGGACCCTTTGCCACGACCGAGGACTACCGACATTGGGTGCTGTCCGTGCAACGTCGCGACGATCCGATGTTCTTCGCGGTCATCGAGACTGAAACGGATCGGGCGCTCGGTGTCGCGTCGTACCTGCGCATCGACCCCGTGGCTCGGAGTATCGAGGTTGGTTGGATCACATACTCACCCGAATTGCAGAGTTCCCGGGCGGGTAGCGAGGCGATGTATTTGATGATGGGCAACGCCTTCGAGAGGGGCTATCGGCGCTACGAGTGGAAGTGCAATGCTCTGAATGTCGAGTCCATGAACGCTGCTCAGCGGTTGGGCATGAGTTTCGACGGGGTGTTTCCCCAGGCAACGGTGGTGAAAGGGCGGAACAGGGACACAGCCTGGTTTGCCCTGGTGGATCGTGACTGGCCACTCGTGCGAGCAGCGATGGAGAAGTGGCTGGAGCCCTCGAACTTCGATGCGAATGGCCGCCAGTTCAGTGCGCTATCCCAAGGCTCCAAGCCAGCAGTCCGCCGCTCATGGACAGTTTGATGCCTTGATGTCCACAGGCTAACCTGGAGAGATGCGCACGACTCTCACGCTGGACGACGATCTGTTCATGGCCCTGAGCGAGCGAGCCCGCGCCACCGGGCGGACGTTCAAGGAAGTGGTCAACGAGGCAGTGCGTCGCGGGCTCGCCCCAGCGGCTTCACGACCAGTGGTAGATCCTCCGGTCATCGACCTCGGTGCACGCATCATGACCGCGGATGAAGCAGAAGCGGCGGGTGAGGACCCGGAGGTGGTGAGGTTCCTGCGCGTGTCGGAAGGCCTCGAGCGTGATGCGCAGTGATCGTGCCGGATGCGAACCTTCTTCTCTACGCGACAGAAGCATCATCGCCGTTCCATGAGCGAGCCCGTCGTTGGTGGCAGCAGACCCTGTCGGGTGATGAACTCGTCGGCCTACCGTGGGCGTCCCTGCTGGCGTTTCTTCGGTTATCCACCAACGCCAAGGTCTATGCCAGGCCCCTGTCGGTCGATGCAGCGGTTGCCGTTGTCGAGACGTGGCTGGATGCACCCAATGTCTCCGTGATCCACCCCGGCCCACGTCATCCGCATGCGATCCGAGCCTTTACTCCCGAGGGCGCCGGTGGTGATGCCGTCAACGATGTTCACATTGCGGCATTGGCCTGGGAACACGGAGGTACCGTGCACTCTGCTGACAGCGACTTTGCGCGAATCCCGCAAGTGCGCTGGGTTAATCCGCTCACGTAGACGGATAATCCTGCCCAGATTGTCTTGAACATTCGTTCGGTTCTACGCTTCGTTCACCACTTGGTACAACGAGGAGTTGGCATGTCGTTTTCCCCCGATCCCACCCAGGGCAAGCACGTCTTCGATCTGGACCGTCAGTACGTCTTCCATTCGTGGAGCGCCCAGGGTGCTTTGAACCCGATGTGTATCGCGGCGGCCGAGGGTTCGTACGTGTGGGACTACGACGGCAACAAGTGGCTGGACTTCTCCTCTCAACTGGTGAACGTGAATATCGGCCACCAGCACCCGAAGGTGATTGCCGCGATCCAAGAGCAGGCCGGGAAGTTGTCGACGATCGCTCCGCAGCATGCGAATGACAAGCGTGGTGAAGCTGCTAAGCGCATCGTTGAACTCGCTGGGCCAAATATGGCGAAGGTCTTCTTCACCAATGGCGGCGCTGATGCGGTGGAGAACGCGATCCGCATGGCGCGGATCCATACGCACAAGCACAAGGTCCTGTCGACCTACCGCTCCTACCACGGCAACACAGGCGCGGCGATCACTGCGACCGGTGATCCGCGGCGGTGGCCGAATGAGTACGCGAGCCAGCACGTGCACTTTTTCGGCCCGTACCCGTACCGCTCACCGTTCTGGTCGGATAGTCCCGAGCAGGAGACCGAGCGTGCGCTGCAACACCTCGAGCAGGTCATCCAGTTCGAAGGCCCGAACACTGTCGGCGCGATCATTCTGGAATCCGTCGTCGGAACCGCCGGCATCCTGGTGCCGCCGCCGGGATACCTCGAAGGTGTGCGGGCGCTAGCCGACAAGTACGAGATCATGTGGATCGCCGACGAGACGATGTCCGGCTTCGCACGCACCGGCAAGTGGTTCGCTTTCCAAAACTGGGATGCCCAGCCAGACCTCATCGTGTTCGCGAAAGGTTCCAACTCCGGCTACGTTCCGGTGGGCGGTGTCGTCATCTCCACGGACATCGCCGCCACGTTCGACGACCGCGTGTTCCCCGGTGGCCTCACTTACTCCGGGCACCCACTCGCCACCGCCTCCATCGTCGGATCCATCGATGCGATGCGCGAAGAGAGGGTCAATGAGCACGCCGCCGAGATCGGCGAAAAGGTCATCGGCCCCGGCCTGCGCGATCTGATGGACAAGCACAAGGTCATCGGTGAAGTGCGTGGCCTCGGCGTCTTCTGGGCGCTCGACCTGGTGACAGACCGGGCCACCCGGGAGCCGTTGGCGCCGTACGCTGGCACATCACCGGCGATGACGGAACTGGTAACCGAGTGCAAGAAGCGGTTCTTGATCCCCTTCACCAACTTCAATCGGATGCATGTTGTCCCACCCGCCACGGTCAGCGAAGCCGAGGTCACCGAAGGCCTGGCGATTTTGGATGACGTCTTCGGCATCATCGACGCCCACTACACGGGAGCCTGACGATCGCATCCGCGTTTGTGCTGGTGACGGAAAGAAGCCTGTAGGTTCGAGCGCGTGAAGGTCCTGATCGTCGGCTCGGGCGCCCGCGAGCACGCCATCGTCCGAGCGCTCATGCGGGACGAGAACGTCACGGGGATCGAATGTGCTCCGGGGAATGCAGGCATCGCTGGTGACGTGACCACGCTCCCACTCGATGTGACCGACACACAAGCGATCGCCGCGCTCGCACTCGAACGCGGTGTCGATCTAGTTGTCATCGGTCCTGAGGCTCCGCTGGTCGCAGGTGCAGCCGACGCTATTCGCGCGGCGGGAATCGCTTGCTTCGGGCCGTCCGCGCAGGCGGCTCGATTGGAAGGCAGCAAGGCGTTCGCCAAGGAAGTGATGGCCGAGGCCGGTGTACCGACGGCAATGGCGTTGGTGTGTACCGATGGGGATCAGATCGACGGTGCCCTCGACACCTTTACTCGGCCCGGAACCCCGTACGTCGTGAAGGACGATGGTTTGGCCGGCGGCAAGGGTGTTGTCGTCACCGATGATCGTGCCGTCGCCGTCGCCCACGCGCGAGCGTGCCTTGCCGGCGGGAGTGCGGTGGTGATGGAGGAGTTCCTCGACGGTCCGGAGGTCTCTCTCTTCGCGATCACCGACGGAACATGCGTTGTGCCGTTGCAGCCCGCGCAGGATTTCAAGCGTGCCCACGACGATGACGCCGGCCCGAACACCGGCGGCATGGGTGCGTACTCGCCGCTGCCGTGGGCGCCGGCCGACGTGGTCGATGATGTGACGGCGCGGGTGTTGCAACCGATGATTGACGCGATGGCCGCCCGAGGAACTCCGTTTGTCGGACTTCTGTACGCCGGACTGGCGATGACATCGCGTGGCATTCGTGTGGTCGAGTTCAACGCTCGTTTCGGTGACCCGGAGACCCAGGTTGTGCTTGCCCGACTGCAGTCCGGGCTTGGCGGCCTGATGATGGCTGCAGCCACAGGCCATCTGGAGACCCATCCCGCTCCGGTCTGGTCGAGCGATGCCGCCGTCACCGTCGTGATCGCCGCCCAGGGGTACCCGGAGAGTCCACGAACGGGTGACGTGATCGCCGGTCTGGGTGATGCCGCCGCCAGCGCCGGAGTGGACATCCTGCACGCGGGGACGAGGGTGCAGGACGACGGATCGATAGCCGCATCAGGTGGCCGGGTGCTGTCCGTCACGGCGGTCGGCGACACTTTGCATCAGGCACGGGAGCGCGCGTACACGGCTGTTGACCTCATCATTCTCGAGGGCTCGCACCACCGCCGCGACATCGCGCTGGCGGCCGCCACCCAGGAATAACACCGCTCATTGGCTCGTCGGCACGGTGTCAGGGGCAACGTGGAAGAATATGGGCGTGAGCGTGCCAAACGTGCTCGCCGAGCGCTATGCGTCCCCGGCCATGCGGGCTATCTGGGCACCCGAATCAAAGATCATCGCGGAGCGGCGGCTGTGGATCGCGGTGATGCGGGCTCAGGCCGCAGCCGGACTCGACATCCCCGATGCGACCATCGCCGACTACGAGGCGCGGGTGGGCGATGTGGACGTGGCGTCTATCGCCGGGCGCGAGCGGGTGACCAAGCACGACGTCAAGGCGCGCATCGAGGAGTTCAATGCGCTCGCCGGGCACGAGTCCATTCACCTCGGCATGACTTCGCGCGATCTGACCGAGAACGTCGAGCAAATGCAACTGCGGCAATCGATGGAATTGATCCGCGACAAGTCGGTCGCGTCACTCGACCGTCTCGCCGGCTTGGCTGTCGCGTACTCCGAAACTGCCATGGCTGGTCGCTCGCACAACGTCGCCGCTCAAGTCACCACGTTGGGCAAACGCTTTGCCACGATTGCGCAGGAGATGCTTCTCGGGCTGGACCGCCTCGAAATGCTCATCGATCGATATCCGATGCGCGGCATCAAGGGACCGGTCGGGACTGCGCAGGACATGCTCGATCTTCTCGATGGCGACAGCGACAAGCTCGCGCAACTCGAGAGTGGTGTGGCCGAACACCTCGGGTTCGACGCGACATTGGTGAGCGTCGGCCAGGTGTATCCGCGGTCCTTGGACTACGACGTCGTGAGCGCGCTGGTGCAACTTGCGTCCGCGCCTTCGAATCTTGCCACCACGGTGCGATTGATGGCCGGTCATGAGCTCGCCACCGAGGGTTTCCGCCCGGGGCAGGTCGGCTCATCGGCGATGCCGCACAAGATGAACGCTCGCTCGTGCGAGCGCATCAACGGTATGCACGTACTTCTGCGCGGCTACGCGACGATGACCGCCGACCTCGCGGGTCAGCAGTGGAACGAAGGGGACGTGTCGTGTTCAGTGGTTCGCCGAGTTGCACTGCCGGACGCCTGCTACGCGATGGTCGGCCTGTTGGAAACGTTCCTGACGGTGCTCGACGGTTTCGGGGCATTCCCCGCGGTGATCGATGCCGAACTCGAACGCTACTTGCCGTTCCTTGCCACCACCAAGGTGTTGATGGCTGCCGTGCGATCAGGTAAGGGTCGAGAGAGTGCCCACGAGGCGATCAAGGAGCACGCGGTGGCGGCAGCGTTGCAGATGAGAGACGGCGAGGGCGCCGATCTGCTCGCCATGTTGGCGGGAGATGAACGCATCGGTTTATCGCGGGAAGAGATCACCGAGATCATCGCTGCGCCATTGGACTTCACCGGCGCAGCTACGGATCAGGTTCGTGTTATTGCCGAGCGCATCGAACTCCTTACTGAGCGGTTCCCCGATGCGGCGGGTTACCGGCCGGAGGACATCCTGTGACGACAGCACCGGTGGTGGACTACGGTCTGCCGGCCGAGTACGAGCACGTCTACAGCGGGAAGGTCCGCGACCTCTTCTCCACTCCCGATGATCGACTGCTCTTCATCGCGAGCGACCGGATCTCCGCGTACGACTGGGTGCTCCCCACTCTCATTCCGGATAAGGGCACGATCCTTACCCAGCTTTCCCTGTGGTGGTTTGAACAACTGGCGGACATCGTCCCGAGTCACGTGTCGCGGGCCTCGGCTCCGGCCTCGGTTCGAGAACGCGCGATGGTGTGCGAGCGACTCGACATGTTCCCGGTGGAGTGCGTGGTGCGCGGCTACTTGGCCGGGTCGGGGCTCGCGGACTACCGGACCACGCAGAAGATCTGCGGGCAGGGACTACCCCCTGGCTTGAAGGACGGCTCGCGGCTGCCGAAGCCCATCTTTACTCCGGCGACCAAGGCCGAGATGGGTGAGCACGACGTCAATATCACTTTCGATGAGGTGGTGATCGCGATCGGGCAGGAGGAAGCGCAGCAATTGCGTCGCATCTCATTGGCCGTGTATGAGCGAGCCGATGAGATCGCTCGCGAACGAGGCCTAATTCTCGCGGATACGAAGTTCGAGATTGGATTAGGACGCTCGGGCAAGAACGCTGGGAACTACGTACTCGCAGACGAGGTACTCACCCCCGATTCGTCGCGATATTGGCCGGCTGATCAATGGGAGCCGGGTCATGCTCAGCCGTCTTTCGACAAGCAGTTCGTGCGTGACTGGCTAACGTCTCCAGAATCCGGATGGGACAAGGATTCGCAAACCTCGCCACCTGAATTGCCTGATCACATCGTGGAGCAAACGCGAGCAAAATACGTCGAGGCCTATGAACGTCTCACCGGTGAGGCCTTCTCGTGAGCGCCTGGTTGATCACGGGTGGAGCCGGATACATCGGAGCACACGTTGTCCTCGCCCTGAAGGACGCTGGCATGAGTCCGGTCGTCATCGACGATCTCTCCCATGGGCTGGCTCATCGTGTGCCCGAGGATGTGCCGCTTGTGCAGGCTCGTATCCAAAATCGCCGAGCCCTGTCCCAAGCGATTGATGATTACTCGATCACCGGGGTTATTCACCTCGCGGCGTTGAAGGCCGCTGGTGAGTCTGTCGATATGCCGCTGGAGTACTACGCGGAGAATGTCGGCGGGATGGTGGACCTTCTGTCGGTGATGAAGGAAAAGGACGTTCGCAACTTCGTGTACTCGTCATCTGCCGCCGTCTATGGAACGCCGGCCACCAACCCCGTCGCCGAGGACGCCGAGCTGATTCCGGAGAATCCGTACGGTCAGACCAAAGTGGTGGGCGAGTGGCTGGCGCGCGATGCCGGAGTCGCGTGGAATCTGTCGTGGGTGGGGCTCCGCTACTTCAACGTGGCCGGTGCCGGAGCCGACTCACTCGGCGACAACAGCGTCAACAACTTGATCCCCATGGTGTTCGCCGCACTCGACGCCGGGCGTCGCCCGCAGATCTTCGGTGATGACTATCCGACACCGGATGGCACCTGCATCCGCGATTACATCCACGTGGTGGACCTTGCCGAGGCGCATGTGGCGGCGGCCACTCGCTGCGAGGGTGGGAATGCCGCCGATGTCTTCAATGTCGGACGTGGGGTCGGCAGTTCGGTACGCGAGGTCATGGACGTCATCGGTTCGGTGACCGGAGTAGATGTCGGTGCCCAAGTGGCTCCGCGCAGACCAGGCGACCCTCCGGCCACGTTCGCGGCCACGGACTTGATCCGCGACGAAATGGGCTGGCACGCTTCCCGCGACCTTGAGGACATGGTGTCGTCCGCCTGGCGCGCGCATACGCTGGAACGGTGAGCACACCACCTGTCGTTCGCCTCGATGTCTGGGGTGTATCGGGGATGCAGATTCCCCGCAGTTTTCTGCGCATGGGGAGTCAACGTCGGGCCGTTCGCTCGCTGCCGGGTCTGCAGTTCGCCAAATTGATGGGAACCGGATCGGGCGAAACGTTCACGATGCGCGATGCTGACCCGACCCATTGGGCGCTGCTCACCACCTGGGTCGACGAGGACCACGCGAGAGCATTCGAGGAGTCCGGTGTCTGCGATACCTGGAATGCCGCGTCAGATGAACAACTCGGCATCACTATGCGGCCGCTGGTCACCCGCGGCAGGTGGTCCGGTCGCGATCCCTTCGCCGTGCCGGACACCAAAGCCAATCCTGGACCAATCGCGGCTATCACCCGCGCGCGCATCAAGGTCAGCATGTGGCCCAAGTTCTGGTCTTCCGTGCCGCCCGTGAGCTTGGATCTGCGGTCGGATCCCGGAGTGCTGTTCACCCTCGGCATCGGTGAAGCGCCGGTCGGGTTACAGGGAACCTTCAGTATTTGGCGGGATGCGAAGGCGATTTCGGATTTCGCCTACCGCCGCCCGGCGCACGCGGAAGTGGTGCGAAAGACGCATGACCTCGATTGGTATGCAGAAGAGATGTTCACACGGTTCCAAGTCGACAGCGTGCGGGGTACCTACAACGGTCAGGACGTTGTCGTACCTTCCAGTTGAGCGACGAATATCGGAATGTCTCGCTGGATGTTGCGTTCGTACATTCGGTAGGAAGACCAACTCTTGATTAGGCGTTCGTAGATGTCGCGAGCGCTGTCACCCGTCACCTCGGTGAAGGTGCACGGGAGGATCTCGCCGTCGATCTCGATGGTTCCTTCGTTGTGTTCGCGGACGTTGAACACCCAGCCCGGGACCTTTTCCTGGCCCGCGTTCGACCCGGCGATCCCCCAGCCGCGCATGTCCTCGGTCTCCACCGGAACTCCCAACAGTGGTGTGCGCCGCCATTGGCCGGACTTGCGTCCGAGCGTGCTGATCCACACGACCTGGGCGCCACCCGGAAAGCGGCGCATGAGTCGGCCGCCGGAGATTCGGTCCAAGAAGCGGTGGCTGATGGTGGTGGCACGCAGGGTGGTGCCCCACAGCAGGTCGTAGCTGCGAGATCCCATGAGATTGACTCTAAGTGAGCCTCCAACAGATCGTGCGGAGCCGGATAGGATTGGATTCTTCCCGGTTGCATTCGCTGTGCGCATTGTGTGAAGGATGGGGTGCTCGTGGCTCGCGTCATAGTCGACGTCATGCTCAAGCCGGAGATCTTGGACCCGCAGGGTCGCGCCGTGCAGGGCGCCCTCGGCCGGCTGGGGCTTTCTGGAGTCGCTGATGTTCGGCAAGGCAAGCAGTTCGTCATCGAGCTCGAGGGGGATCTCGACGACGCCCGCCGCGCCACACTCGAGGAACTCGCGGGCGAACTACTCAGTAACCCGGTGATCGAGAACTACACGATGACGGTCCTCGACGATGAGGCGGGCGCGTGAGCGCTCGCATCGGAGTCGTCACTTTCCCCGGTTCTCTCGATGATGCGGATGCCGCTCGGGCGGTGAC
>CALKMY010000051.1 GCA_938091275.1 Candidatus Nanopelagicales bacterium
ACGACTGCGGCGCCCATCGTCGGCGCCCACGCATGCGCGAGAGTGGTCTTGCCACTGCCGGCTACCCCACTGATCACGTAGACCGGATGCGTAGACATCGATGACCTTTCTCCTGGTACGACGCCCGCCCAGGACTTCGCACTAGTGTCCATCCAATCGGACGTCTAGCAAGGGTGGTGCATCGCGATGAATCTGCGCTCTGTTCACGGTGCCGAATCGGTGTCGATTGCCAGTGCCCGCGCCACCGCAGAGATCACGCTGACCGGTGCACACATCGCACCGGTCACCTTCGTGTTGGACGACCGTGAGGTTCAGCCTTACTCCCTGCCACCGTGGCAACCACAGGACTTCCCCGATACCGAGCCGATCCTGTCCCACCTGCGCGGGGACTTCTTCTGCATGCCGTTTGGCGAGACGGCTGCTGGGCCCATCCACGGAGAGGTGGCGAACAACCGATGGCACGTGGATCGCCACGGACCGGCCAGCGTCACCCTTTCGATGCGCGCCTCGGATCTCGACGCCGACATTCACAAGACTGTCTCGGTCAATGACGACGATGCGACTCTCTACCAACAGGTGCGCTCGAACGGGCTCCAGGGGCGATGGAACTACGGCACCCACCCGGTGCTCGACCTTTCCACGCTCCCGAGCGGGTCGGGCCGGTTGTCCACGAGTCCCCTGCGGTACTGCTCGGTCCACCCGACGCTCTTCTCGCTACCCGAACGCGGTGAAACCCAGGTGTTGCAGCCGGGGGCCGAATTCACCGACCTCGCGGTCGTCCCTCGGATGGACGGTTCCACCCTCGATCTGACGCACTACCCGACCGAACCTGGCCACGAAGATCTCGTGATGTTGGTCAACGACCCCGAGGCGGGAGACCTGGGGTGGTCGGCGATGGTTCTCGACGACTACGTGTGGATCGCGCTCAAATCGGTCCGAACACTGCCGATGACGTTGCTGTGGATCACCAACGGTGGGCGAACCGCCGACCCGTGGCAGGGACGCCACGTCGGGCGCATGGGAATAGAAGACGTCTGTTCCTACTTCGCCATCGGACCGGAAGCCTCCCTCGACAATCCCTTGGTCGATCGCGGCATCGCGACGTTCCAGACGTTCGACGACGAGCACCAACTCGACCTTCGCACCGCGCATCTGGTCGCACCGGTGGGGCCCGACTTCGACGTGGTCTCGCAAGTGACGACGACCGGCAACGGCACGGTGCGCATCGACGCCGTCTCCGGCGCATCGGTTACAGCGTCGGTCGACTGGGGGTTCGTCCTCGGCTAGAGCGCTACCCGACGGCCGCGAACGTATGCCCGGCGTCGAAGGGCCCGATCGCCGCGACGGTGAAATTCTGGGTGAACAGGTCGGTGGCGACGGCGTGGACGTCGTCGCGGGTCACCGCATCGACCCGATCCAAGACGCGACTCATGTCATCCAACGGCTCCCCGCTGAGTTCGGACTTAGCGTTGCGAGACATGCGTGATCCCGGGTCCTCTTGGCCCAGCACCATGGATCCCTTCACCTGCCCCTTTGCCCGCTCGAGTTCCTCCGGCGTCAGGCCGTCCCGCGCCACGGATTGCAGTTCGCTCACGCACACGTCCATCACCGTGTCCGCTTTCGACGGCAAACACCCGGTGTAAATGCCGAAGACGCCGGCGTCGGCGAACGACTGGGCGTAGGCGTAGACCGAGTACGCCAGGCCGCGCTTTTCGCGGACTTCTTGAAACAGTCGCGAACTCATCCCACCACCGAGAGCGGTGCTGAGAACCGCCGCGGCGTAGCGTCGCTCATCCCCGCGGACCAGCCCGGGTGTTCCCATCATTACGTGCGCCTGCTCGGTCGCCCGGCTCAGGATGCGGAGAGTGTCGGCTTTCCACCGACGCTTGCCTACGGTTCGAGCCGGTGCCGCATCGAGCGGCGGCTCCAGCCGATCGGCGAACACCTCCCGGATTTGGCGCACGACCTGGGCATGGTCGACGTTGCCGGCCACCGAGATAACCATGCGATCCGGGGTGTAGGCCTTGCGGTAGAAGCGACGAATCGCGCTTTGCGGCAAAGCGGTGATCGTGTCGACGGTGCCGAGAATCGGTCGACCCAGTGGTGAATCCCCGAACATGGCGAGGGCGAATTCGTCGTGCACCAACTCACCGGGCTCATCGTCATACATTGCGATCTCTTCGAAGATCACCGAGCGCTCGGCTTCGATGTCGTCGCCGGTCAACGTCGCGCGCAGCACCACATCACACACGACATCGAGAGCCATCGGTAGATGCTCATCGAGTACTCGGGCGTGGTAGCAGGTGTGCTCTTTGGTGGTGAACGCGTTTAGATCACCACCCACCGACTCGATCTCTGCGGAGATCGTCATGGCGTCGCGTGATTCGGTCCCCTTGAACAACAAGTGTTCGAGGAAGTGCGCCGAGCCCATCTGGGATGCCGGCTCATCCCGCGATCCAGCCGCGACCCACACACCCAGGGCTACCGAGCGAACCCCCGGTACGTACTCGGTGATAATTCGCAGGCCGCCGGGGAGAGTGGTCCGCTTGACCACTCCCCCGTCGGCACCACGAATAAGCGTCGCGGTTTGGGCGCGATTAGGCAACGATCACGCCTCGGTGGACTCGTCGCTCTTGTCGAGCACCGGGGTCAGCGACAACTTGCCGCGCTGATCGATTTCCTTGATCTCCACCTGCACCTTGTCGCCGACGTTCAGCACCTCTTCGACGGTGTCGATGCGGTTCTTGTCGGTCAACTTCTTGACCTCGGAGATGTGGAGCAGGCCGTCCTTACCCGGCACCAGCGAGATGAAGGCACCGAAATTGGTCGTCTTGACGACGGTTCCTAAGTACCGCTCACCGACCTCGGGCATCGTCGGGTTGGCGATGTTGTTGATCGCCGTCCGTGCTGCTTCGGCCGAAGGGCCGTCCGTCGCACCGATGTAGATCGTGCCGTCGTCCTCGATGGTGATGTCGGCGCCGGTGTCTTCCTGGATCTGGTTGATGATCTTGCCCTTCGGCCCGATCACCTCGCCGATCTTGTCGACGGGAACCTTCACCGAGATCACCCGCGGTGCCGTATCCGCCATCTCGTCCGGGGCGTCGATCGCCTCGTTCATCACGTCGAGGATCGTCATCCGCGCGTCCCGAGCCTGGGTCAAAGCGCCCGCGAGAATATCCGCAGGAATCCCGTCCAGCTTGGTGTCCAACTGCAAGGCGGTGACGAACTCGCGGGTGCCGGCGACCTTGAAGTCCATGTCGCCGTAAGCGTCCTCGGCTCCAAGGATGTCGGTCAACGTGACGTACTCGGTCGAGCCGTCAACGTCACCGGAGATGAGCCCCATCGCGATACCCGCGACAGGGGCCTTCAACGGAACACCCGCGTTCAGCAGTGCCATGGTCGATGCGCACACCGAGCCCATGGACGTCGAGCCGTTCGACCCGAGCGCCTCGGACACCTGACGGATCGCGTAAGGGAATTCCTCTCGGGTCGGCAGCACGGGCAACAGGGCGCGTTCGGCGAGCGCACCGTGTCCGATTTCGCGTCGCTTGGGCGACCCGACCCGACCGGTTTCGCCGGTGCTGTAGGGCGGGAAGTTGTAGTTGTGCATGTACCGCTTGCGGTTGTCCGGATTCA
>CALKMY010000052.1 GCA_938091275.1 Candidatus Nanopelagicales bacterium
GCCCACTGCTCCGGCGGCAGTTCCAGCAACGCACCGATACCCGCCCGCGCCGCGCCGCCGTGGGTCGCGACGACCAAGGTTCCGGATTCCGCTAACCCATCGAGCCCGTCGGTGATCGCTGCCACCACCCTGTCGGCCACCTCGATGCGGGTTTCACCGCCGCCGGGGCGCGCAGCGGAATCCGATGCCCACCGCGCCACTTCATCCCCATGGCGCTCCAGCAATTCCGTGCGACTCAGGCCTTCCCACTCCCCCGCGAAAGTTTCACGCAGCCGAGCATCGGCCGTGACGTGAACGCCAGTTCTCACGCTCAAGGCTTGGGCGGTCGCCCAGGCGCGGGCGAGATCCGACGCGATGATGCGATCCGGCTCGAGATACGCCAGCAACTCGGCAGCGCGCTCGGCCTGCGCTCGGCCCTCGTCGTCGAGTTCGATATCCGACTGTCCCTGAAATCTCCGCTCGGCATTCCATGAGGTGCGTCCGTGACGCCAGAGGATGATCTGTCGCTCACCCACGATTACTCCGAGTCATAATCCGGGCCGTGCGTCGAGCCAGCAACCTGGCCCGACGTCACAGACTCCGGTAGTTCGACGACAGGGCAGTCCTTCCATAAGCGTTCGATCGCGTAGTGGACGCGATCCTCTGCCTGTTGCACATGCACGACGACATCACCGAAGTCCAGCAGAACCCAGTGCGCCCCCTTGACGCCCTCCCGACGAATCGGCTTGACACCTTTGGCGTGCAACGCTTCCTCGATCGCGTCGACAATCGACTTCACCTGACGCTCGTTGGCTCCGGAGCAGATCACGAAGACATCGGTGATGACCAGTTGCTCGCTGACATCGATCGCAACGATGTCCGTGGCGAGCTTGTCGGATGCCGCTTGCGCCGCGGTGATCGCGGTGTCGAGGGAATCGGGAGCCGCGCTCACGAGGCCCCACCCGAGTGTTGGCGATCGGCGTACAGGCGATGTTTGCGGATCCATCGGGCAACACCCTCGGGAACGAGATAGTCGATCGGCTTTCCCTCGGATACTCGCTGACGGATGTCGCTGCTGGATATCGAGAGGGCCGGGATCTCGATCAACGTAACGACGCCCTCGGGCAGACCGGGGTCGGCGAGTTGATGACCGGGCCGGGTGACGCCGACGAGGTGGGCTCGCTCGATGATCCCGTCCGGGTCGTGCCAGCCGACAATCTCCGTCAACGCGTCCGCACCGGTGATGAAGAACCACTCGGCGGAGTCGTGCGGGTGAGCACGTGCGAAACCCTCGTGCAGGTCACGCAGGGTGTCCACGGTGTAGGTGGGGCCGTCTCGGTCGATGTCGACCCGTGACACCTCGAAGCGGGGATCCGCCGCTGTCGCGATAACCGTCATCAGGTAGCGATCCTCAGCGGAGGTCGTGGGAGTCGTCTTGTGCCACGGTGCACCCGAGGGGCAAAAGATCACGCGCTGGAGATCGAAGCGGTCGGCCACTTCTGATGCGGCCACCAGGTGCCCGTGGTGGAGGGGGTCGAAGGTGCCACCCATGACACCGATGCGCAGGTTGCTCAGCGTCTTACCCCGTTAGCGATCGACCCTGATCATCATGGTGACGATCAGCAGGCCGACGAGCACTCCGAGAGCGGCCAAGCCGAACACCCATGCGGGAACGCCGGCTTCACCGCCGGCTTCGCTGGCCGCGAGAACGAGACTGTGTGCGCTCATAACCTCACCTTACCCAGGCGACCTACGTGCGGGTGTGACCGTCGCCGGTCACGACGAATGTGGTGGACGTCAACTCCGGCAGCCCCATCGGGCCGCGCGCGTGGAGCTTTTGCGTGGAGATACCGATCTCCGCACCGAAACCGAATTCTCCGCCATCGGTGAAGCGTGTTGAGGCGTTCACCATGATCGCTGCGGAATCGATGCGTGCCGTGAAGTGTGCGATCGCCGTTTGGCTGTCGCTGATGATCGCTTCGGTGTGACCGGACGACCACCGGCGTATGTGATCGATGGCCTCGTCGATGTCGTCCACGATCGCGGCGGCCAGGTCGAGCGAGTAGTACTCGGCCGCCCAGTCCTCATCGGTCGCGCTGACGACCGTGCACGGACCGCCGGCCGCAGCATCGCCGAAGCGCGCATCCGCGTGAACGGTAACGCCAGCATCGGCGAGGGCTTCCAACGCGCGCGGCAGGAAAGCATCCGCCACCTCTCGGTGCACGAGAAGAGTTTCCGCCGCGTTGCAGACGCTGACCCGTTGGGTCTTGCTGTTCACGACGAGAGCCACAGCCTTGTCGATGTCGGCGTCAGCGTCGACGTACACGTGACAGTTGCCCACGCCGGTTTCGATCACCGGGACGGTGGAGTTTTCGACGATATTGCGGATCAGAGATTCACCCCCGCGCGGAATCAGCACATCGACGAGGCCGCGGGCTGTCATCAAGTGCTTCACGGATTCGTGGGTATCTCCGGGTACGAGTTGCACGGCGTCGGGGTTCAACCCTTGCTCGGTCAGCGCCGAACGCATCGAGGAGACCAGCGCTTGGTTGCTGTTCATCGCCGAGGACGATCCACGAAGCAGTGCGGCGTTGCCGCTCTTGAGGCATAGACCCGCGGCATCGACCGTGACGTTCGGTCGGGCCTCGTAGATCATTCCGACCACGCCGATCGGGACGCGCACCTGACGGACCTGCAAACCATTCGGCAGGGTGTATCCGCGGATCACTTCACCGACCGGATCCGGTAGGGCAGCAACGTCCCGAAGAGCCTGCGCGATAGCCGCAATCCGGTCAGCGTCGAGAGTGAGGCGGTCGATCAGAGCCGCCGACGTTCCGTTCTCGCGGGCGCGAGCCGTATCGATCTCGTTCTCCCGCACGATGATGTCGGCATCGGCCTCGAGGGCGTTTGCCATCGCAACGAGCGCACGATCCTTTTCCTCGCGCGTCATCACCCGGAGTTCGTGGGCGGCGGCGCGGGCTCGGCGTGCGGTGTCGTGAACGAGTTCGCGGTCATCCAGCATGGATGAAGGGTACGCGACCTTAGAAGGGTGCGATACTTCCCTCGGGAGGCAGCGCGCGGAGCGATTCGTGTTGCAGGTAGGTCTGCCGGTCGAGGACTTGCAGCCCGACGACGTCCCACCCCGGAAGCCTGGACGAGCGCTCGTTGGCCCCCCACATGGCGCTGGCGATCGCAACTGCCGCGTCCATGTCGTCGGCTTCCTCCCAGTAGCGCAACTCCGCACGGTCGTTGCCGTACCGAGCCTCCAATAAGAACGGGTGCGCGTGACTTAAGCGCTCCAGCGCCTGGCGCACATGATCAATGGGTTGTGACTCCCCGGACACCGTCAAGGTCACATGCCACATGCGGAGCGAGCCGATGTCGGCCGAGGCCGGCACACTGCGGAGGACCATCGCGCCTCCTTCCGCCCGCTACTGCGACCAGACCACCATGTCGTCTCGGTGGACGACTTCGCGTTCGTACTCCGGACCACGTTCGCGTCCTAGTTCCCGAGTCGAGCGCCCCAGCAACGCCGGAAGCTCCCGTGCATCAAAGTTCACCAAACCTCGGGC
>CALKMY010000053.1 GCA_938091275.1 Candidatus Nanopelagicales bacterium
TGCCATGCGGGCGCTGTTGGTCGTCAACCCACGCGCCACCACCACGTCGACTAGAACCACCGATGTGATCGTGCAGGCGCTGTCTCATGAATTGGATCTGGAAATCACCTTCACCACTCATCGTGGCCACGGGGTAGATCTCGGGCACTGGGCTATCGACAACGGCCTCGACGCTGTGATCACACTCGGTGGAGACGGTGTCGTCAACGAAGTTCTCAACGGGATTCTGCGCGACGGGCCGGGACGAGAAGTGCCGGCGCTCGGCGTGATTCCCGGCGGCAGCGCCAATGTCTTCTCCCGTGCCCTGCAGGTTCCCAACGATCCGGTCGAGGCAACCGGGGTCATCCTGCGCGCCACACGCGACGGAGTATTTCGCCGCATCGGCCTCGGGCACGTGACGACACCGGAGTTCACGCGCTGGTTCGCGGTCAACGCTGGCCTGGGGATGGACGCCCAGATCATCGCGTCGATGGAACAGCAACGCACGCGCGGCCATCGTGCGACACCTCTGCGGTACTTCGTGACGACGGTGCGGGAGTACTTCGGGGAGCGAGATGGCCCCGAGATGTCGGTCACCCGACCGGGATCTGCTCCGACTGCGGGCGTCGTCCTCGGGATCGTGCAGAACGCTTCCCCGTGGACCTATTTCGGCGCTCTACCGATCGACCCCTGCCCCCACGCATCCTTCGAGACCGGACTCGACCTGTTTGCGCTACGCAATCTGGGTCCACTGACCACCGTCCGGGCCGCGGCACGCATGCTGACCCGCACCGACGGGGCGTCCTCCCGATCGAGCATCGTGCGGTGGCACGACCAGGCCGGCTTCTCCTTCAACTCCGAACAGTCGGTGCCGATCCAGATCGATGGCGAGGGCCTAGGAACCACGCGAGACGCCACCTTCACCTCCCACCCGTCGGCCCTGCTGGTCATGGGTCCGTAGCCACAAATCGGACATTTAGTATTTAACGGCGTGAAGACATGGGTCAGAAGTCCGAATAGGGGCCCTTTGGGCTTGTGTCGGGGGCCCGCCTCTGCAACGCTTGCCTTGCCCTAAGTCGTAACGCTCGGGTCGCCTTCCTCCGAGGGTAGCCGGGGAGACCCCCCGCCCCCCTCTCAGTCGGGCCCGGTCGTGAAGACTTTCACGAGTGCCGGCAACCCCGGTGCGAAGTTTCTTGGAGTGATGACGCGTGGACTGGCGCCACGAGGCGGCCTGCCGTGACGAAGATCCAGAGTTGTTCTTCCCCATCGGCAATACCGGGCCAGCACTCATTCAAATAGACGAAGCCAAGGCTGTCTGCCGCCGATGCCCGGTGGTCGACGAATGCCTGCGCTGGGCTCTCGAAAGCGGACAAGACGCCGGTGTGTGGGGCGGCCTGAGCGAAGACGAGCGTCGCGCTCTCAAGCGCCGCAACGCCCGCATGCGAGCCCGCACGAACGTCTAGACCTGAACGTCTCGTCCCGAGCCTCTCGTGCCGAACCTCTCGTCCCGCACGTCTCGACGCGTCCGCACGGGCTGACGCCGTCGGTCGCCGACACTTATCCCCCGCTCAGCGGTACATACACAACGGCCCGCGTTCCATATTCCTGATCAGCGAATTCGAAGGTGCCGCCGAGCTCTGTTGTCGCCAACGATTGCACGATGCTGAGTCCGAGACCGGCCGCATCTAACTGATCGGGATCCACGCCGACGCCATCGTCGACAACGGCGATCGTCAAGGAGTCCGGCGCACGGACGGCCTCCACCGTGACAAACGTGCCCTGCGCGTGTTGAACAGCGTTGTGCACCAACTCAGAGACACACATCGCCAACGGCGTGGCTCGCTCCGCCGACAGCCGTCCCGCCTCCCCCGACAACTCCAACGTCAGCGGAGACTGGGGATCCTCGACAACGATGGAGAACAGCGCCCGCACGATGCGGTCGAACTCCACCGATTCACCCAGATCTGTCTCATTGCTGGAATCGGAAGAAAGCGCTTCATGCACCACCGCAATCGCCGCTACGCGCACCTGCGCATCACCCAGCGCAGCGGAGATCGCCTCATCGGACGAGCGTCTGCTTTGAAGCCGCAAGAGAGCCGCCACCGTCTGAAGGTTGTTCTTCACCCGATGATGGATCTCGCGGATGGTTGCGTCTTTAGAGAGCAGAGCTCGTTCACGCCGACGAATATCGGTGGTATCCCTCAACAGCAACACCGCACCGTCGATCGGGCCCGAACTTCGCAGAGGTATCGACCGCACGAGAACCGTCGCATTCGAACCCTCAATGTCTGCACGCCCGGCAACTCGACCCCGCGCCAGATCAGCGACGGCCGCGTCCACGGTTCCGTGACGTTGCAGCAGCCGGGTAACGATGCCGGAGAAGTCAGCCCCGACAACGTCCGTCGCCAGGCCCAGGCGTCGCAGAGCACTCACCGCGTTCGGGCTGGCGTAGGCCACGGTCCCCGATGAGTCGAGCCGCACCACCCCGTCTCCGATGCGCGGGCGACCAGTTGCTCCGGTGACCGTTTCCGGCACCGGGAACTGCCCAGAGATCAACATGGCGAACAAGATGTCCGCGGTGGACAGGTAGAACTCCTCCAATTGCCCCGCCACCCGAGGGGCCGACGAGGCTCGACGGACGACCACCCCGATGACATCGCGGTCTCGTCCCGACTCCCCCTCGCTGTCGGTAGACCGGGCGGTTCGCACCGGACGGTGAATGGGATACGCCTCGACGGCCGTGGGAACCAACGGATTCGCAGCGTCGCGCATCGTCACACTTCGACCGAACGTCAGGGCTTGATCTAGGGCAGCGAGACGACCACGGGGAGAAAACGTGCCGATGACGTCCTCGGGTGTGCTCGTCGGGGCCGTCGTCGGTCGCACGTGGGCCACCGCGAGAGCTCCTGCATCGTTCCATGTCGGCAGCCACAAGATGAGATCCGACAGGGAGAGGTCCGCCAAGAGCGACCAGTCCTCGACGATGGCCGTCAGGTGCTCGAGGTCGGCGGACGACAGGTCCGTG
>CALKMY010000054.1 GCA_938091275.1 Candidatus Nanopelagicales bacterium
CGCATAGCGCGTCCACCATGACCGGCACGTCGACCAACTGCGCTTGGACGGACTCCCGTTTGTCGTCCAGGACCCGCAGCGGGTTGCTCCCCGCACGCTCGCGCGTCGCGGCGTCCAGATCGCACCGCTCGAGGAACGCCATCAGTTGTTCTCGGTACGCCGGACGACACTCAGCGCACCCCAGGCTCGTGAGGTCGAGGCGATACGCGCTCAGGCCCAGGCGTCGGTATCCCTCGTCCGCAATGGCGATGACTTCCGCGTCCAACGCAGGGTCATCGCTCCCGACCGCCTCAAGTCCGACCTGCTGCAGTTGCCGGTAGCGGCCATGCTGAGGTCGCTCGGCGCGAAAGAACGGCCCGGCGTACCAGAGCTTGACCGGCAATGCGCCCTTGTCGAGTCGGTTCTCGACGATCGACCGCATGACTCCCGCCGTGCCCTCCGGCCGCAGCGACAAGGACCGCCCTCCGCGATCAAGAAAGGTGTACATCTCCTTGCTGACCACGTCCGTGCTTTCGCCCACACCCCGCACGAACAGCGACGTGTCTTCGAACACTGGCAATTCGATGTATCCATAGCCGGCGCATCGCGCAGGATGCGCCAAAGCCTCCCGCACCGCGAGAAACGCCGACGACCGCGGCGGGAAATACTCCGGAACTCCTTTGGGTGCCTGAAATTCGACCACGCTCACCACCCTCGGTTCGGGGCGTGCGCATCGTGTCCAGAACCAGCGGCTTTCAGGAATGCGTTCGACGCGCGCTCCTGCCCGATCGTCGTGTGGGGTCCGTGACCGGGCAAAACCACGATCTCGTCGGCCATGGGCCAGATGACGTCGCGCAGGCTCTCGTTCATCTGGTCGGGACTACCGCCGGGGAGATCGGTCCGACCGATCGACCCTTGGAAGAGCACGTCACCGGAGAACAGGACATCAACGTCGTCACCGCGCTCGGCCTGAAACACCGCCGACCCCTCGGTGTGTCCAGGGGCATGTCGGACGGCAAAACGAATGCCCACAAGTTCGATCTCGGCATCTCGCCCCGGTGGGAGCAATTGGACGTCATCTGGTTCGGTCAACTCCAGGGAGTTCTTTGTCATGGCCAGGAGCTGCTCACGAGCCGCTGCCATGCTGCTGCCGGCGGGGTCGGCGAGCCGATAGCGGTCGTCGGCGTGGATCAGCGCTGGAATCTCGAACTCACGGGCCAGCGGGGCAACACTCCAAATGTGGTCCATGTGACCGTGCGTGAGTAGGACGGCGGCGGGCGCCAGGCGGTGCTCGGCGATGATCTCGTGCACGCCGTCGATCGACTCTTGGCCGGGATCGATGACGACGCACGGCTCGCCCGGACCCGTTGCCACGACATAACAGTTCGTGGCCCACGATCCAGCAGGGAAGCCGGTGATGAACAAGGCTCCTCCTGGGCGAGATGTGCAGCGTCGCGCTGGGTGCGGGTGTTTTGGGACGTCCCTCCGGACGTTCCTCCGGCGGGGGCCCCGATCAGCAAGCACAGCCTAGCCTCGCGGCGCCCCGTGTCTTCACCTCTACACTCGGACGCCGAACATCGAATGAGTACGCACCGACACCGACTTTCAGGACGGACATGACCTCCTCTAACCGACGACAACGCCAACTCGCGCGTGCGAAGTTCGAGCGGCAGCAAGCCCGACGCGCCGAACGCGAGGACAAGGCCCGGGTGCGCCAACGGGTCGTGGCCATCGTCGTTGTCGGTGCCTTAGTCATCGCCGGTGGCGGATGGGCGATCTTCACCCTCATCGATCGAGGGAACGAACCCGAGTCCACCGCGTCCGAGATCGACGAGGTGGCCGAGGAGTTGATCGAGGAGATCGAAGCGGGGGCTGCCGTCGTCGATATCTGCGCCGAGCCAGCGCCGACGCGTGCCGACGACCTCACCTTCGATTCCCCGCCCGACGGCGCCACAGCAGTAAGCGGCACTCTCACCTTGGCCACCAACTGCGGAGATATCTCTATCGACCTGTTCGCTGACGATGCACCCGCGACGGTCGCCTCAATGACCTTCCTCGCCAATGAGGGGTTCTTCGACGGAACCGCCTGTCACCGACTGACCACGGCCGGCATCTTCGTTCTGCAATGCGGCGATCCGGCGGGCAACGGCACCGGTGGACCGGGCTATCAGATTCCCGACGAGAACCTGCCGGCAGAGGGTGAGGCCAACTATCCGGCAGGGACAGTTGCCATGGCGAACGCCGGACCAGGCACGGGCGGCTCGCAGTTCTTCCTCGTGTACGAGGACACCACCCTCCCCTCGGGCTACACGATCTGGGGGCAGGTCACCGACGGCCTGGACATCGTGCGAGCTATTGCGGAGGCAGGCGTGGCCGACGGCGGTGGGGACGGCCTCCCCGCCCAACCGATTGTTATCGAAACGGCAACAGTTGGGGCGGCCTAGTAGCGCTTTCCCTCCTCGGTGACAGACTGTCAGTGACGGCAGGGCCGTCGAATGGCGCAGGCGAGGACAGTGCGAGAGGGATCTAGAGGGATACGTGGACGTGACGACTGACGACGAGGGAACGACGGGCGCGCAGTCGCCCGTTCCTACCCCGGCCGCCCTGCGTCGCCCCACGGGACCGACGCGGCCAACCTCCGATGCCCCGACCACCGCAGTTGCGGACGCTCCGAGCCCGAGCATGGCCTTCGGGCGCGCCGAGGCCGACGGCACGATCTACCTGCTGGCACCGGACGGCGAAGTGGCCGTGGGACAGTACGCCGCTGGCACCCCTGACGAAGGGCTAGCGTTCTTCGCCCGGAAGTACGACGACCTCGTCGTGGAAATCGATCTCGTCACGACGCGACTAGCCGACGGCCGCGCCAAGCCCGATCAGGCGCGGGCCGCTATCGCCCGCGTCCGCCAGGGCCTGGAGGAACGTTCATACGTGGGAGACGTGGCCGCCCTGTCCGCCAAGGTCGATGCAGCGGAAGCCGAACTGGAGTCGGCGGTGGTACGGCAGGCGGCGCACCGCGAGCGAGTCCGCGAGGAGACCAAGGTGGCGCGCGAGGCGCTGGTGACCGAAGCCGAAACGCTGTCGGAATCCTCCTCCTGGAAGTCAACATCCGAGCGATACTCCGCAATGGTTGAGGAGTGGAAGGCGCTCCCCCGTTCTGATCGCTCCCTGGAACAGGACCTGTGGAAGCGCCTTAGTTCTGCACGTGCGAGCTTCGATAAGCGGCGCCGTGCGCACTTCGCGCAGCTCGACTCACAACGCAAAGAAGCCGTTGCGGCCAAGCGTGAACTGATCACCAAGGCCGAGGCTTTGGCAGACTCGACGGATTGGGGGCCGACCACGCGCGCATTCCGCTCACTAATGGACCAGTGGAAGCGAGCGCCGCGGGGATCGCGCTCGGACGAGGACAAACTGTGGAAGAAGTTCAAGGCCGCGCAGGATTCGTTCTATTCCGCGATGAAGGCCGCTGACGCCGCGAAAGACGCCGAACTTGCACCGAACGTCGAAGTGAAGGAAGCACTAGTCGTCAAGGCGGAGGCGCTGCTTCCGCTGGACGGATCCACAGACCTCCGCCAGGTCAAGCGTCAACTTCGCTCCATCCAAGAGCAGTGGGACAAAGCCGGTGACCTGCCGCGCAGCGACCGATCGCGATTGGAATCTCGGCTCAAGAAGGTCGAGGATGCGGTGCGCAAGGCGGAGTCGAGCGCCTGGGACCGCGACGACCCCGACAAAAGAGCCCGGGCAGAGTCCACTGCGAACGCCTTCACCGACGCACTCGTCAAGCAGGAAGCCGATCTCGAGCAAGCCCGCGCCGCCGGCGATGAGCGAGCAGTGCGCAAACTGGAGCAGTCCATCGAGAGCACCCGGGCACTGCTCGAGGCAGCCCAAAGAATCGCCCAATAGCAACACACCGACCGAGCCCCACACGTCCTCGTCGGTCAGGTGCCAGCCACACCTACGCTGGCCCTAGACCCGGTACGCGTCGTAAACACCCTCGACGGTCCGCACCGTCTTCAAAACAGATCCGAGATGTTTCGGGTCGGCCATCTCGAAGGTGAACCTCGAGGTCGCGATCCTGTCCCGCGTCGTGGTGACCGACGCGCTCAGAATGTTCACGTGCGTATCCGACAGGGCGCGCGTGATGTCGGCGAGCAACCGGGAACGGTCGAGCGCCTCGACCTGGATGTTCACGAGGAAGACGCTGGATGGTGTTGGCGCCCACTCCACGTCCACTTCACGCTCCGGGCTTTGTCGCAGGCTCGGCACGTTGACGCAATTTTCGCGATGCACTGAAACACCCGACGCTCGCGTGACAAAACCCATGATGGCATCGCCCGGGACCGGGGTGCAGCAGCGCGCAAGCTTGACCCACAGATCGTCGACCCCTTTGACGACGACTCCCACGTCTCGCGAGGCACTCTCTCGTCGCCCCGGCGTCGGGGTGACCGCCTCGGCGGCGTCATCGTCGGCCCCGTCCACGCCGCCCGCAGCATCAATCAGCCGTTCGACGATGGTCGAAGCGGCGATGCGACCTTCGCCAACCGATGCGTACAGCGCAGAAACATCGGCTTGGTTGAGATCAACGGCGATCGTCGACAGCGCCTGGTTGGTCATCAATCTTTGTAGCGGCAAGCCCTTCTTGCGCATCGCTCGTGCGATCTGATCTTTGCCGTTATCTATCGCTTCCTCGCGGCGCTCCTTGGAGAACCACGCCTTGATCTTGGTTTTGGCTCGCGCGGATGCCACGAAACCAAGCCAGTCGCGACTGGGCCCGGCTCCTTCAGCCTTGGAGGTGAAGATTTCCACGACGTCGCCGCTGGATAGTTCAGACTCCAGCGGTACGAGCTTTCCGTTCATTCGCGCACCGACGCACCGGTGCCCAATCTCGGTGTGGACGGAGTAGGCGAAATCGACCGGCGTCGCCCCCGCCGGAAGCGCCATCACATCGCCCTTCGGCGTAAAGACGTACACCTCAGCTGTTCCGAGGTCGTAGCGCAGTGAGTCCATGAACTCACCGGGATCGGAGGTTTCACGCTGCCAATCCAGCAGTTGACGTAACCATGCGAACTCGTCCGGCCCGGCCTTGTCAGACTCACCCTGCTTATACATCCAGTGTGCAGCGACGCCCAGCTCGGCCGATTGGTCCATGTCGTGGGTGCGAATCTGCACTTCCACCACTTTGCCTTCCGGCCCGATGACGGTCGTGTGCAGCGACTGATACATGTTGAACTTCGGCATTGCGATGAAGTCCTTGAAGCGACCCGGCACAGGGCTCCACTGAGCGTGAATCGTTCCCAAGACCGCGTAGCACTCGCGAATGCTGTCGACAAGGATGCGGACCCCGACCAAGTCATAGATGTCGTTGAAGTCGCGACCGCGCACGATCATCTTTTGATACACCGAGTAGTAGTGCTTCGGACGGCCGGTCACCGAGGCCTTAATGCGGCTCGTTTTCAGTTGGGCTTCGATATCGTTGATTACTTCCGCCAGGTACTTGTCGCGGGAGGGTGCCCGCTCCCCGACCAGGCGCACGATCTCCTCGTACATTTTCGGATACAGCGTGGCGAAAGACAGGTCCTCGAGTTCCCACTTGATGGCGTTCATGCCGAGCCGGTGCGCCAGTGGCGCATAAATTTCCAGAGTTTCCTTGGCTTTCTTCTGCTGCTTTTCTTCCGGGAGCCAGCGGAGGGTGCGCATGTTGTGGAGACGGTCGGTGAGCTTGATGACCAGCACGCGAATATCGCGGGCCATGGCCACGACCATCTTCCGCACGGTTTCCGCCGCGGAGGCCTCGCCGTAGGTGACTTTGTCGAGCTTGGTAACGCCGTCCACCAACAAGGCGATCTCGTCCCCGAAGTCTTCCCGGAGTGCATCGAGTGAGTACCCGCAGTCCTCGACGGTGTCGTGCAGCAATGCGGCCGACAGTGTCGAGGCCGGCATGCCCAGATCCGCCAGGATGGACGCGACCGCTACCGGGTGGGTGATGTATGGCTCCCCCGACCGGCGCTCTTGGTCTCGGTGCAGGTACTCCGCCATCTCATAGGCACGCTCGAGGGTCCGCGTATCGGCCTTCGGGTGATACCGGCGCAGCGTCCGGATGACCGGCTCGAGTTCCGGGTGGGCGTAACGGGGACCGGCGAGCCTTGCGAATCGTCCACGAAAACCGCCGGAGTCACTTACCTGTGATCCGCGGGCGACTTCAGGCTCGGTGGTGGCGGGAATGTTCTTCGCCATGTCCACCTCCCCTCGCCGCGGAACACCAGTGTACGCGCGGGGGAACTAGCGTCGTTTGCGTCGGCTCTTACGTTTGGGTTGGTGTCGCTCGCCGGATTGCACGCGTGCGAGTTCACGAAGCTCTTCCGGAGATGCGGGCGATGCCGTGGTGGCGGTGCCCGCTGCTGCACCGGCGCCGTCTGCGGCGCTATCCCCAGCACTATCTCCGGCGCTGTCTCCGGCGCTGTCCTGGCCTTTGACGCCAGCCTTCGCTGCTTGCTTGCGGCGGGCCTGTACGCGAGCCGCGAGGGCTTTCATCTCCGGCTGCTGTCGCTTGAGCTGGGCGAGGACCGGTGTGGCGATGAAGATCGAGGAGTACGTTCCCGCCGCCATACCAACAGCCAGGGCGACAGCAAGGTCAAGCAGTGTGCCGGCGCCGAGCAATCCGGCGCCGACGATGATGATGGCGAGGACGGGCAGCAGGGATGTCAGCGAGGTGTTGATGGATCGAACGACTGTCTGGTTCACCGCCAGGTTCGCGGCTTCGTCGTAGGTCATGACCGACTGGCCAGCGATGCCTCGCGTGTTCTCCTTCACCTTGTCGTACACGACGACGGTGTCGTAGAGCGAGTAGGCCAAGATCGTGAGCACGCCGATGGCGGTCGCCGGTGTTACTTCGAGTCCGAAGAGCGCATAGATACCCACGGTGATGACGAGGTCATGGACCAAGGCGACGAGCGCACCGATGGCCATTCGCCATTCGAAGTAGATAGTCAGGAAGATCGTGACCAACACCAAGAAGATGACGAGCCCCTGCAGCGCCTTAGACGATATCTCCGCCCCCCACGTCGGCCCGACGACCTGGACGGTGATGTCCGATGCCGCGACACCGCAGACGTCGCCGAGAGACTCGGACAACTCGATGGACTCTGCGCTGGTCAGCGGAATCGTCTGGACCCGCATGGTGCCCGAGGTAGCGACCGTGACGATGGTTTGCCCGCCCGTCTCGACCTCGGCTACTTCTCGCGCCTCACTCACCGAGCAGGTGGCGTTAGGAATAGCGAAGTCGGCGCCGCCGCGGAACTCGATCCCGAGGTTCAATCCACGGAAGGCGAGCGATCCGATGGCAACGAGCAGGATGATCGCCGAGAAGATGTACCACCGCTTCCACCGACCGACGAAGTCGTAGGACACCTCACCGCGGTAGAGCCGTTGACCGATGTTGGTGATGCTGCTCATGACCGCACCTCCGTTGTGTCGTCGGCTGCCTGGTCGGCTGAGTCGTCAGCTGGGGCCTCATCAGCCATGGCGTCGTCGGCTGTTGAACTCTGGTAATCGTCACGTCGTTTGCGTCGTGATTGTCCGGCGAGCGTGTCGAGAGCGCTGTGGCCACCGAGGCGTTCGGGGTCCAGCCCCGACCACTTGGACCCGCCCTGCATGAACTTGCGTCGTCCCATCAACACCACGACGGGATGGGTGAACCAGAAAGCGATGATGAGGTCGATGACCGTCGTCAGACCCAGGATGAAGGCGAATCCGCGGACGCTGCCGATGGATAGGAAGTACAACACCACGGCGGCGAGCAGCGTGACGAAGTCCGCCGCCAACAGGGTCCGGCGGGCGCGCACCCATCCGCTGTCACAGGCCTGGCGTAGGGACCGTCCGTCGCGAAGTTCGTCACGCATGCGTTCGAAGTAGACGATGAAGGAGTCCGCGGTGATGCCGACGGCCACGATCGCGCCGGCGACGCCGGCCAGGGTCAGGGTGAGTCCGATGGTCTTGGAGAAGATCACCACGAACAGGTAGAGCAGGCCGCCCGCCACGGCGAGGGAGGCGACGGCAACCAGTCCGAGCACTCGGTAGTACAAGAGCAGGTAGATGCTCACCAAGGTCAAACCGATGAGGCCTGCGATGATTCCGGCCCGCAGTTGATCGCCACCCACGGTCGCGGACACCGACGTGATGTCCACAACGTCGAGGGTCACCGGCAGCGCGCCGTATTTCAGAACGTTCGCCAGGTCACGGGCCTCCTCGGCGTTGAAGTCACCTTCGATCTGCGCTTGCCCGCCAAGGATGGGTTCGTTGAATCGAGGAGCCGACACCACCACGCCGTCGAGAACGATCGCGAACGCGTTACAGGGGGTGGCCCCAGAACCGCACTCCGGCAGCGCACTGAGTTCCGTGGATGCCTCGGCAAGCGCACCTGCTCCTTCGGAGTCGAACTCCAAGGTCACTACCCACCCGATGCCCTGTTGCGTGAGTTGGGCGTTTGCGTCGGTGACACTCACACCTTCGATGAACGCCGGCTCCATGACGTATTTCTGTCCACCGGATTGATCGCAGGCACCCAGCCATTCGGTCGGGTTATCGGGTGTGCCACCGGCCAGGTTGACCGGGTCAAGGCAGTCGAGGGCGTCGACCTCGGCTTGGAACTCAGGGCTGTAGTCGGGCGCTTGGACGATCTCCGCGCTCTGAGCCTCGCCGTCGCTCGCAGAATCGTCAGCGGACTCCTCGGTCTCTGCGGCATCACCTTCGGCCGCA
>CALKMY010000055.1 GCA_938091275.1 Candidatus Nanopelagicales bacterium
TGGCACAAGTACGTGGAGTTCGGCAACCGTCTCCTGACGTTCGTGTTGGCTGCGGCCGCCCTAGCCGCGATCGTCGCAGCACTCGTCGATCGACATCGTCGACGCACCATCGGACTGGAACGACGCACCACCCTCACTGCCTTGGCCTGCGTTCCCCTCGCCGGCACCGTCGTGCAGGCGGTTCTCGGGGGAATCACCGTTCTCACGGGTTTGAACCCCGGCACCGTCGCCGCGCACTTCCTGGTCTCGATGGCTCTCGTTGCAGTATGCGTCCTGCTCGTGGTGCGTTCGGGCGAGATCGGTGACACACCTGTGGTGTCGACCGTTGACTCCGCCGTCCGACTCCTGACCTGGGGTCTGGTGGCGGCGACGGCCGTCGTGGTTTTTCTTGGTGTCGTCACCACCGGCAGTGGGCCTCACTCCGGTGACGCGGAGGTAGAGGCACGGTTCTTCTTCGATCCGCGCACCGTCGCCTGGCTGCACGCCGACAGTGTCTTTCTTTTCTTGGGGCTGACCGTCGGCCTTCTCGTGGCCGCCTCCGTCAGCCGTGCGCCGTCCGCGCTCATCCGGCGCACCTGGCTTGTTCTGGGTATTGCTCTGGTGCAGGGCGTCATCGGGTACACGCAGTACTTCACGGGTCTTCCCGAACTACTGGTCGCCCTTCATGTTCTCGGCGCCATCGCCGTGTGGATCGCGGTGTGGTTTCTTCCGCCCACGCTGCGCACTCGTGGCTCCACCGATGCTCGTGACGCTGATCTCGTCAGCCGTCACCACCGAAAATCTGAGTAGTCGAACGAGCGAAGAAGCCTCGGCTACACCACGAAGGGGTCGAGCCCGACCAGCAAGAAGATCACAGCCAGGTAGGAAATGGAACCGTGGAACAGCTGCATGGCGCGTTTCAGACTTGCCTCTGAGTAATCGTCATCGGCCAAGTTCGGATCCCGGCGATCGGACCGAATGCCCGCCCAGAGCCGGTACGCCTGGACGGCAAACGCCACCCCGAGCACACCAGCGCCGATGGAGTAGATCCACCCCATGGGCGCGACAACGATTAAGGCCAATGTGGCCGTGACCATGAGCCAGGTGTAGGCGACTATGTGTCGGGCGACACTGAGCGGCCCGCGCACGGCGGGCAGCATGGGGATACTCGCCGCTTGGTAGTCCTGCCGGTACTTAATGGCCAACGGCCAGTAGTGCGGTGGGGTCCAGAAGAAGATCACCGCAAACAGCACTACCGGAGTCCACGTGAGGGATCCGGTAATCGCACTCCAGGCAATCAACACCGGCATGCAGCCGGCGGCACCACCCCACACGATGTTCTGGTCCGTTCGACGCTTCAGGACCATGGTGTAGCCGACGGCGTAGCCGACGATCGCTAGCAGCGCAAGGAGTCCGGACAAAGCATTGGCCAAGACCGTCAGCACCGTGATGCTCAGCGCCGACAGAATCAATCCCTGGATCAAGCCTGCTCGGACGGAGACTCGGCCCGTGGCTGCTGGGCGGCTGGTGGTGCGGTGCATGACTGCGTCGATGTCTCGGTCGTAGACGCTGTTGAAGGTGTTCGCGGCGCCGGCGGCCAGAGCTCCGCCCACCAGAACCGCGATGCTTGCTCGGACGGTGGGAAGGCCCTGCGCGGCAAGAAACATTGTGGGGACTGCCGTGACGAGAAGAAGTTCGATGATCCGGGGTTTCGTGAGAGCAACGTGCGCACGCACTGTCTCACCGATGCCGCGGCGAGCCGCGATCGTGGTGGCCATGCACGGCTCCCGTCTGAAGTGTCGTGCTCCAGTGAATGCTGCTGTTCTTGATCGTGACCTCGTGCGCCTCGACCGCGTCGCGCGCTACCTGATCACCGTCGTGCTCTCGAGTAGTGACAGCGTACAAGCCATCGACCGCCCTAGCCCTCCCCTAGGGTTATGTCATGACCTCGAGCGCGCCGCCCTCCGAACAAACGTCCCCGCTGGCCTGGGATGCAGATGACCGCCAAGCCGTCACCTACCTGCGCGCTTTGGCGATGGACGCCGTGCAGTCTGTCGGCAATGGCCACCCCGGAACAGCGATGTCGCTGGCGCCGATCGCCTATCTGCTGTATCGAGACTACGTCCGACACGACCCATCTGATCCCTCCTGGCCGGCGCGCGATCGATTCGTCCTGAGCGCCGGACACTCGAGTTTGACGCTCTACAGCCAACTCTTCCTTTCGGGAATCGGCGTGGACATGGACGATCTGCGCTCCTTCCGGCGCTGGGGATCGCTGACCCCTGGGCACCCGGAGTTTGGGCACACGCCCGGCGTCGAAACAACCTCCGGGCCGCTGGGCCAGGGCGTTGCTACTGCCGTCGGTATGGCCATGGCCGCCCGTTTTGAGCGGGGTCTGTTCGACCCGGACTCCCCCGACAGTCCTTTCGACTACCGGGTCTGGGTGCTTGCCTCCGATGGCGACCTAGAGGAAGGCATCTCCGCGGAAGCGAGTTCGCTTGCAGGTCGCCAGCAGTTAGCAAACCTCTGCGTCGTGTGGGACGACAATCGGATCTCCATCGAGGGCGACACAGCACTCGCGTTCGACGAGGACGTCGTCGCGCGTTACCGGTCCTACGGCTGGGATGTTCATGAAGTCGACATGCTGGACAACGGGGACGTGGACATCGCTGCCGTTGACGCAGCGCTTCGAGCATCGGCAGCCTGCACCACGGCCCCGAGCTTCATCCGCGTGCGAACCACCATCGCGTGGCCAGCTCCGCACGCGCGTGGCACGTCGAAATCGCACGGGTCCGCCCTCGGCGACGATGAAGTGGCCGCGACGAAGAGCGAACTGGGTCTGGACCCGAGTCAGGATTTCGCCTTCGACGAGTCTCTCCTGGAGCGAATCCGTTCCGATCGAGCAACGCGCGGGGCCGCGCATGGAGCGACATGGGCGATGGCCATCGATGCGTGGCGCGCCTCCCACCCCGAACGAGCCGCACTGCTCGACCGTCTCACTGCCCACGACTTGCCCGCGGCCATGGAAGCCGCCCTGCCGTCGTACGAGTCCGGCACCGCCGTCGCCACCCGGAAAGCGTCCGGCGACACCATCAGTGCGCTGGCGGCCGTTCTCCCCGAACTGTGGGGAGGTTCGGCAGATCTGGCCGAGTCCAACAACACCTCCATTGCGGGCGCGAAGAGTTTTCTGCCGGAGGAAACCGCAACATCGTCACCCTTTGGTCGGGTTATCCACTTCGGTATTCGCGAGCACGCCATGGGAGCCATCATCAATGGCATCGCCCTAGATGGCCTCACGCGGCCCTTCTGCGGGACTTTCCTGGTGTTCAGCGACTACATGCGCGGCGCCGTTCGACTTGCCGCGTTGATGCAGACACCGAGCACCTTTGTGTGGACGCACGACTCCATCGGCCTAGGTGAGGATGGGCCGACGCACCAACCGATCGAGCACCTGTGGTCCCTTCGCGCCATTCCCGGGTTTGCCGTGTGTCGTCCTGCGGACGCACGCGAGACGTCCGCCGCCTGGCTCGCCATCCTCCGCCGCCGGGAACCGATCGGAATCGTCCTGAGCAGACAGGGCCTCCCCGTACTCGACACCGAACCAACATCGGTCCTTGATGGCGTGCACGCCGGTGGATACCTCGTTCGACAGGCCTCCGATCCGGTCGCCACGATCATGGCGACCGGATCCGAGGTGCACCTGGCACTGCAGGCGGCCGATGGCCTCGCCCGTGAGGGCATCGAGGTGAACGTGGCGAGCCTGCCCTGTCTGGAATGGTTCGACCAACAAGAACAGTCCTACCGGGACGCTGTCATTCGCCCTGATGTTCGACCTCGGGTCGCCGTCGAGGCGGGATCGACCATCGGCTGGCATCGGTACGTCGGCGACCACGGCGCCATCGTCGGCTTGGATCATTTCGGTGCCAGTGGTGAGGCCTCTGTGTTGTTCTCCGAATTCGGCGTGACAGCGGAGTCCGTCGCCGACGCCACTCGACGCGTCGTGGCTGCGCACAGCTCATGACACCAGTGGTTCTCACAGAGCTCACAGCGGCGGGGGTCAGCCTGTGGTTGGACGACCTCAGTCGTGGTCGCTTGGACGGCGACCTGCAACGCCTGGTGCAGGAGCGGGCAATATCTGGTGTCACGACTAATCCGACAATTTTCGAGAAAGCGATTGCCGGCGGCAGCGACGACTACGCCGCGCAGGTGCGCGAACTCCGGGCATCGGGCGCAGACATTGACGCTGCGATCCGCACGCTCACGACCGACGATGTCCGTGCCGCGTGCGACATCCTTGCCCCCGTCTACACAAGTACCGGTGGTCGAGACGGGCGGGTGTCCATCGAAGTAGATCCACGACTGGCGCACGACACCGAGGCGACTATCGAGCAGGCCCGTGAGCTCTGGACGCTGGTTGATCGCCCCAATGCCATGATCAAGATTCCGGCCACCACTGCCGGACTGCCGGCCATCACGAGCACCCTCGCCGCAGGTATCAGCGTGAATGTCACGCTGATCTTTTCGATCGATCGATACCGCGAGGTGATGGCCGCGCACACGGCCGGAATTCGGCACGCACGTGACGCTGGCCTGGATGTGGCAGCAATCGAATCTGTCGCATCGTTTTTTGTCAGCCGCGTGGACACCGCCGTCGATGCTCGGCTTGAGAACAGTTCCTCACCCCGTGCCGAGTCCCTTCGTGGCCGTGCCGCTATCGCCAACGCCCACCTCGCGTGGCACGCGTACGAACTTCACACCGCCTCGGATGCGTGGCGTCAACTGGCAGCAGCGGGTGCCCGCCCGCAACGCCCGCTGTGGGCCAGTACCGGCGTCAAGAACCCCGACTACGACCCAGCCCGATACGTGGTGGAACTCGCCGCGCCCGGATGCGTCAATACGGTCCCCGAGTCGACGCTCGAGGCGGTGGTCGCCGAAGGACAATTCGCCGGCGACACGGTCACCGGTCGCCAGGAAGCCGCCCAATCGGTTCTTGACGGCATTGCCGAGGCAGGAATCGACTTCCAGGAGATATGTGCAGAACTTGAGGCCGCTGGGGAGGCTGCCTTCGTTTCGTCGTGGGAGTCGCTACGCACGACGGTCGGGCGCGCGCTGCAGGCATAGAGGGCCAGCAGCGATACACCGGTCGCCTACTTCCCGTGCAGACGATCCAGCGCTTCTTGCAAGATCGCCGCGCCATCCTTATCCGAGCGACGCTCCTTGACGTAGGCCAAATGCGTCTTGTAGGGCTCGATCTTGGGTGGCGCCGGAGGATTCTCCTTATCCGGTCCTGAGGGTAGTCCGCAGCGAGCGCAGTCCCATTCCTCGGGAATTTCGGCATCAGTGGCGAAACTTGGACGGGATTCGTGCTCGTTGGCACACCAGAAGGAGACATAGATTCGCGGGGCCGCTTCTCCACGCTCGGCTTCGCCCATCGGGCCTGCGCCGACTCGGCTGCCTCGGATCGCACTGCCTCCGGCCATGAACTTCCTCCTGGTGTATGACGCCACTGAAAGACACGGCGTCTGATTTCCTCGACGAACTAGGTGCTGATAATCAAGCCAACGGCCACGATGCTCGCGGCCCATACGAGCCCGATGCCCACCGTGAGCCGGTCAAGATTCTTCTCCGCAACCGACGAGCCCCCGATCGACGAGGTCATGCCACCACCAAAGAGGTCGGACAGTCCCCCGCCCTTGCCGCGGTGCAGCAGGATCAGGACGACGAGCAGCGAACTGGTGATGGCCAGGAGCACTGCAAGAACGATGGTGAGAACGGTGATCATCGGGGTGAACGATACCTCCGTGGTTTAGGCCAACATCTCGGGGTGTAGCCGGTAACGGACTATGCCGATGAATTCGTCTGCGTCCAGGCTCGCTCCACCCACCAGGCAGCCATCGACGTCCGGCTGGCTCATGATGCCCGCGACGTTGGCCGCCTTCACCGAGCCGCCGTACAAAATCCGCACCGACTGCGCACACGAGGCACCTAGGCGCTGCTCGATATCCAGTCGGATCGCTCCGCACACCTCCTGGGCGTCGTCACCGGTGGCCACCTCGCCGGTGCCGATCGCCCAGACCGGCTCATACGCGATGACGAGCCCTTCGACCTGTTCGGCGCCCAGACCATCGAGCGACCCCCGAACCTGGTTCAGCACGAAATTGACGTGGTCACCCGACTGACGGACCGACAGGCCTTCACCGACACACACGATGGGAATTAGGTCGTGCGCCTGAGCCGACTTTGCCTTCGCGTTGACGATCCCATCATCCTCGCTGTGATGCTCGCGTCGCTCGCTATGCCCGACAACAACGAAGGTGCATCCAAGTTTCGCCAACATCGCGCCCGAGACCTCACCGGTGTAAGCGCCGGATTCATGAACGGACAAATCCTGAGCGCCGTAGGCGATGTCGTAGTGGTCGCCCTCGATAAGCGTCTGCACGCTTCGAATATCAGTGAACGGCGGCAGCACCGCGACCTCGACAGCCTCAAGATCCTTCTCGTTCAACCCGAAGGCGAGCTTCTGCACGAGGGCGATTGCCTCAAAGTGGTTGATGTTCATCTTCCAGTTGCCAGCCATCAAAGGCTTGCGGTCGGTCATTCGTTCTCCTTGGTGTTATCCATGTCTGTGTTCGCTGTCGTCAGGACCGCCAGCCCGGGTAACTCCTTGCCTTCGAGGAACTCCAAACTCGCTCCCCCACCGGTGCTGATGTGATCGAAGCGCTTCTCGTCGATTCCCAGGATTCGGATAGCGGCTGCAGAGTCACCGCCGCCGACAACCGTCATCCCGGACGCCTGGGCCATGGCCTCCGCCACTGCTCTCGTCCCGGCCGCGAACGGCTCCATCTCGAACACACCCATCGGCCCGTTCCACACAATCGTGCCCGCGTCGGCGATGTGCCGGGCGAACGCCTCCGCGGTTCTCGGGCCGATATCCACGCCCATCCAGCCATCCGAGATCTCGTCCGCGGCCACCACCGTGACGTTCGCATCCGCAGCGAACCGATCGGCGACAACGACGTCCACGGGAAGGACCACCTCGACACCGCGCCGTTTGGCCTGTTCCAGATAGGCCTCGACCGTCGCGATCTGATCGGCTTCCAGAAGAGAATCCCCCACCGAGAACCCCTGGGCAGCCAAAAACGTGAAGGCCATTCCGCCGCCGATCAGGAGACGATCGACGCGGGGAATCAGATTGCCGATGACCCCGAGCTTGTCGCTGACCTTGGAGCCGCCGAGGATGACCACATAGGGCCGATCCGGCTGCCCTAGCAGCCGCGAGAAGACCGCCGATTCACGCTCTACCAGGCGACCAGCCGCGTGCGGCAGGAGTGACGCAAGCTCGGTAACCGATGCCTGCTCTCGGTGCACGACACCGAAACCATCGGAGACGAAGAGATCCCCGAGGTCGGCCAACTCGCAGGCGAACGCGGCGCGCTCAGCCGGGTCCTTACTCGTTTCACGAGCATCGAATCGGACGTTCTCGAACACCACGACTCCGCCGTCGGCCGCTCGACTCAGCTCGTCTCGCGCCTGCGCCACATCGGCTGCGATCGGCACATCGATGGACAACAGGCGAGACAATTCCCGCGCTACCGGGGCGAGGCTGGCCTCCGGAGTCACGACTCCCTTGGGTCGCCCGAGGTGGGCCAGCAGCAGGATGCGCGCCTGTTGGTCGCGTAGGTACTCGATGGTGGGCAGGGCCGCTGTGATGCGACCCGTGTCGGTGATGACCCGGCCGCCAGCACCGTCGTCGGCAAGGGGGACGTTGAAGTCCACTCGAACGATCACGACATGGCCGGCGACCTGGAGGTCATCCAGGCTCGGCATGCTCACGGTGTGGCGCCGACCAACCCGACGAGATCGACCAGGCGGTTGCTATAGCCCCACTCGTTGTCATACCAGCCGAGGACCTTGGCCATATTGCCGTTGACGTTCGTCATCCCTGCGTCGAAGATGCACGATGAGGGGTCGGTCACGATATCCGTCGACACGATCGGATCTTCCGTGTACTGAAGGATCCCCTTCATAGGACCGTCGGCTGCTTGCTTGACGACGGCGTTGATCTCCTCTTTGGTGGCCGCTGTCTTCAGTTCGACGGTCAGATCGGTGGCTGATCCGGTGGGAACGGGAACGCGCATGGCGTACCCGTCGAGCTTGCCCTTCAAGTGCGGAAGAACGAGGGCGATTGCCTTCGCAGCTCCGGTGCTGGTGGGAATCATGTTGATCGCGGCAGCCCGGGCCCGACGCAGATCACTGTGCGGGAAGTCCAGGATTCGCTGATCGTTGGTGTACGCGTGAATGGTGGTCATCAGCCCGCGCTCGATGCCGAATGCATCATCGATGGCCTTAGCCATCGGGGCCAGACAGTTGGTGGTGCAGGACGCGTTCGAAATAATCACATCCGTGGCGGGGTTATAGTCTCCGTCGTTCACCCCCATGACGATCGTGATGTCCTCGCCCTTGGCGGGTGCGGAGATGATTACTTTCGACGCTCCGGCGTCGACGTGCTTGCGAGCATCGTCGGCCGACGTGAAAATTCCGGTGGACTCCACGACAACGGTGGCACCCACCGATGCCCAGGGCAGATTCGCCGGATCCCGCTCTGCGAAAACAGGGATTGATGTGCCGTCCACCACGATCGCGTTCTCTGCAGCCTCCACCGGTACATCGATGCGGCCGAGGACCGAGTCGTACTTCAGTAGATGTGCAAGCGTGATTGTGTCCGTGAGGTCGTTGATGCCCACAATCTCGACGTCCGCACCGCTGCTGAGCAGGGCGCGGAAGAAGTTGCGGCCTATTCGACCGAATCCATTGATACCGACCTTGATGGTCACACAGTCTCCTCGTATTGCCGTGATGGTCGTGCCGGTTGGTGAGCGCCCCGAGATCCGATGTCCGCCATCGGCCCTCGTGCGACGCGTCCTTGGGCGAGATAACGCTTACATCTTAGTGACGCAGGTTACGTTTATGTGACGCCGGGACCGTCCGAGTCCGCACGGAATCGGATCCTTTCGCCGGGCTAGTCGTCCCCAAGATCGGCGTCGGCTAAGGCGGCTTCGGTATCGGGGATTCCCACCTCGGCGGCGCGCTTGTCCGCCAGGGCCAGTAACCGTCGGATTCGGCCGGCGATGGCATCTTTGGTCATCGGAGGGTCTGCGAGGGCGCCCAGTTCCTCCAGGCTCGCCTGCTGGTTATCCATCCGCAGACGACCTGCCACCACGAGGTGGTCGGGGACATCGTCACCCAGGATTTCCAACGCCCGACCCACCCGAGCACTCGCGGCGACGGCTGCTCGAGCTGAGCGCCGCAGGTTGGCGTCGTCGAAGTTGGCCAAGCGGTTGGCCGTTGCGCGCACCTCCCGCCGCATCCGGCGTTCCTCCCACGCAAGCACCGAGTCATGGGCACCCATCCGCGTCAGCAGGGCCCCGATGGCGTCACCGTCACGAATCACCACTCGGTCGACGCCGCGGACCTCCCGGGACTTCGCACCGATCCCGAGTCGTCGCGCCGAGCCCACCAGCGCGAGAGCGGCTTCGGGACCGGGCGCGGTGACTTCCAGCGAACTCGATCTGCCCGGTTCGGTGAGCGAGCCATGCGCCAGGAAGGCGCCCCGCCAGGCTGCCTCACAATCGCAGAGCCCACCAGCAACGATGGCCGGCGGCAAGCCGCGCACCGGACGCCCACTGCCATCCACGATCCCGGTCTGTTTCGCCAGAGCCTCGCCACCCTGCGATACCCGGACCACATATCTGGTTCCTTTGCGGATGCCGCTGGCCTGAACCATCGACACTTCGCTGTCGTGACCGTAGATGTCGAAGATGTCTTTGCGCAGGCGTCGGGCCGTTGCGCCGGCATCAACCTCGACTTCGACGACGATCGCACCACTGACGATATGCAGGGCACCACCGAAACGCAGCAGCGACGACACTTCCGCTTTGCGGCAGCATGTTTTCGTCACTTCGACGCGGCTCAACTCATCCTTGACCGCCGCCGTCATCGCCATGGTCGCGCTTCCTCCCGTCATCGGACCAGAACCGTATCGAAAACATGCGCCAACTTCCCCGGGTCATGCCGATCTCCGGTTGCCGAAACATCGGCAAACGTGACTTTGCACCCCCACGACGCACACGCAGACACGACATCGTCTCTGCCGGCACCCTCGCGAATGTGGGTTGAATCGGCGATCACGTGATCGAAGGCTACCTGCGGGGCATGACGCTTCAGCGCCTCGATGTGCTCCGCCGGAGTGAATCCACCGGTCTCGCCCTCTTGTTCCACAAGATTCAATACAAGCACCCGAGTGGCCGACGAGGATGCGACGGCATCGGCAATCTCTGGCACCACCAGGTGCGGCATCACGGAAGTGAACCACGAGCCCGGCCCCACAGTGATGACGTCAGCCGCTTCGATTGCCGCAAGGGCCTGTGGGCACGCCGTGGCCTCCGGCGGCTCCACCCAGACCTGCAAGACCCGCCCCTGAGTTGTCGCCACCTCCACTTGCCCACGCACGTCGCTCACGTCCGTGGAATGCTGCCCATCGTGACCTCGGATAGACGCGACGATCTCCAAGGGATCGACGCAACACGGCAGAACCCGACCGCCACATCCCAGCAGGCCGACCAATTCATCGAGTCCTGCTACTGGATCGGATGTCTTCTCCCACAACGCGGACAGCAACAGATTTCCGAGGGCATGCCCGGATAGCTCACCACCATCGGAGAATCGAAATTGCAGGACATCGACCCATGGTCGTGTCCGGGCATCCTCGTCACACAAGGCGGCCAGAGCCATCCGGAGGTCTCCCGGAGGCAGAATCCCCCGCTCTCGACGTAGCCGTCCACTCGACCCACCGTCATCGGCGACTCCCACGATCGCCGTCACGCGATCGGTCACGCGTTGAAGTGCGCGCAGACTAACCGCTAACCCATGTCCCCCACCGAGGGCCGCAACCAACGGCTGGCCAGAGTGGGGGGTGTTCGCCTCACCCATGCCCTACTCCTTGCCGAGATCTCGGTGCTCGACCCCGACGACGGCATGCGGTGACTCCAACATGGTGGACAAGGCCTCCGCGAGTGCCACGCTGCGATGCTTGCCGCCCGTGCACCCCAGAGCCACGGTGACGAATCGTTTCCCTTCCCGCAGATAGCCGTCTCTCGTGGTTCGAACGAGCGCAGCCAGATGTTCCAGAAATGCATCTGCCCCGTCCCCGGCGAGCACCGCATCAGCGACCGGGGCGTCACGGCCTGTCAGGTCCCGCAACGACTCATCCCAGAATGGATTCGGCAGGAAACGGGCATCGGCAACCATGTCGGCATCCACCGGTATGCCGTGCTTGAAGCCGAAGGACATGATGGTGACTCGCAGACGCTCGTCGGGCTCAGCGAAGGCGGCATCGATGGCTCGCCGCAGTTCATGCACGTTCAAATGCGTCGTGTCGATCACGAGATCGGCACTCGACCGAAGATCACCGAGCACGAGCCGCTCCCGCCTCAGACCGTCGAGGATGCGGTTTCCCTCCTGCAGCGGGTGCGGCCGACGCGACGATTCGAATCGTCGGACGAGGGATTCCTCGGAGGCCTCGAGGAAGAGCACCTGAAGGTCGACTCCGTCGCGACGGAGATTGGCCATCGCCTCGGTCAACTGCGGGAAGAACGATCCGCCGCGTGCATCCACGACCACGGCGACCCGATGCACGTCGGGGTTTTCCACAGCGACGTCGATAGCCGCCCCGATCAACATGGGTGGAATGTTGTCGATCACGAACCATCCGGCGTCCTCGAGAGCGCGAGCCGCGGTCGATCGACCCGCCCCGGACATACCCGTCACGAGGAGAACGTCGAAAGCCTCCGTCGTCATCGTGACCTCGTCATGAAGAGGACGCTAGTGCCTCGTGCACGGTGGTGGCGACCGTAGGGCCAATGCCGGGAACCTTCTGAAGTTCGTCTGTCGAGGCAGCACGAATAGAACGAACGGAACCGAAATGGGCGAGCAGGGCCGCCGCCTTCTTGGGTCCAAGACCGGGAATGTCATCGAGTGCGCTGCGCCGCTGCCGTGCCGTCCGGCGCTTACGGTGCAGAGCAATCGCCGTTCGGTGCGCTTCATCCCGAATCCGTTGCAACAGATACAGCGCTTCGCTGGTCCGAGGAAGGATGACGGGATCTGCAGACTCTGGCGTCCACACCTCTTCGAGCCTCTTGGCCAACCCAACAACGGGGATATCGCCAACACCGCTCTCGGTTAAGGCCTGTTGGGCAGCAGCGACCTGTGGTGCACCGCCGTCAATGACGAGCAGCCCTGGCGGATACGCAAAGGACTGCGGGCCGCCCTTCTCACGCCCGGCCTCGCTGTCGCCCTGCACATCGGCAGCATCGTCTGCCTCCGACTCCGCTTGCTTGACTCGTGCGAAGCGACGCTCCACCACTTCGCGAACCGACGCAAGATCGTCTGCTCCCTCGGTCCGAATGATGAAGGTTCGGTAGTCGCGCTTGCGCGGAAGACCGTCTTCGAACACAACAAGTGATGCGACCGTGTCCGTTCCTTGCAGCGTCGACACGTCGATACATTCGATGCGCAACGGTGCTTCGGCGAGATCTAGATACGACTGTAGTTCCGCAATCGCCTCGCTCCGTGATGTCAAATCGCTCGAGCGTCGCATTCGGTGTCGCATTAAGGCCTCGGCTGCATTGGTCGTTGCCGTTTCCATCAAGGCACGCTTGTCCCCACGCTGGGGCACCCTGATCTCTACCGTGGATCCTCGGCGTGAGCTCAGCCAATGCGCGAGCGCATCGATGTCTGCGGGGGCGTGTGACACGAGGATCTCTCGCGGTGGAACCGCGCTTTCGATCTCTACGCCCTCACGCGCGGCATACAACCGTTGGAGAACGCGTTCCCCGTAGCCACCGACGGAAAGATCTTCTGCCTTCTCGACAATAAAACTTCGTTCACCGATCAGTCGACCCGCGCGGACGTGGAAGACCTGGACGCCCACCTCCAAGGGGTCGTCATGGAGGCCAACAACGTCGGCATCGGTGCTATCACCGAGGACGACGGCGTTGCGCTCCATCGCGCGCGTCAGCGCGCCCATGCGATCCCGCCATCGACCCGCCTCCTCGTAGTCCTGGCGCGTGGATGCCTGCTCCATCGACGCGAGCATGTCCTTGATGAACGCATCCGTTTGCCCACCGAGGAAGCGACTCATGTCATCCACGCGTTGCCGATATTGCTCTTCGTCTATGCGACCCACGCATGGCGCGGAGCACTTGTCGATATAGCCAAGCAGGCATGGCCGCCCCAACTGCGCAGCCCGCTTGAAGACGCCATCTCGACACGTTCGTACTCCGAACACTTTCGTCAACTCGTCGAGGGTCTCTCGAATCGCCCATGCATGGGCGTAGGGACCGAAGTACCGGGTCCCCTTTCGTCGAGGCTCGCGGACTACCGCAGCGCGTGGGAATGTTTCGGAGATAGTCAGGGCAAGGTACGGGTAGGACTTGTCATCGCGGTACTTGACGTTGAAACGCGGGTCGTACTCCTTGATCCACGTGAACTCCAGGGCAAGCGCCTCGACTTCGTTCGCGACGACGACCCAATCCACACTGTCGGCCGCTGTCAGCATCGATTGTGTTCGCGGATGAAGTGCGCTGAAGTCAGCGAAGTATGAGTTGAGTCGGGAGCGCAGCGACCGCGCCTTCCCCACATACACAACACGTCCGTGGGCGTCCCGGAAACGGTAGACGCCGGGCGCTTGCGGAATGGACCCAGAGGCCGGCCGGTATTCGCTGGGATCGGCCATCGTCTATGCCCTAGGCGAGGACGACCGAGTTGCCCTGCACCTCCACGGGAACGGCCGGTAGTCCTTCGGATGCAGGTCCGGTGATCACGCTGCCATCCGTGGCGGAGAACAGCGATCCGTGGCAGGGACACAGGATCTCGTTGGACTCCACCGACGACACCAAGCATCCCTGGTGCGGGCACACCGCACTAAAGCCCTGGAAGTCTCCGGACGTCGGCTGCACCAGCACGACGGGCGGATCGGAAATCACCACTCCACCTTCGACGGGAATCTCGTCCACAGATGCGAGTCCATCAACCGCCTCCTGTGAAGCGGCCTCTTCCGCACCTTCCCCATCGTCGACTTTCGTTTCCTCGGCCGAGCTCGGTGCGGCCTCGGGCGTGGAAGCGTCCGGCGTCTGTGAGGGGGATGGTGCGGCCTCGGCGGAGGCAGTGTCCTCAGAAGCGCTGTCACCCCCGCCGCAGGCCACCAGGATGCCGCCGACGGCTACCAGGCCGCCGCCGGCAATAACGTCACGTCGTCGAAGAGCTGGTGCCATGGCGTCATGCTACGTGACCGTTTCGCCGAAGGCGCGTTCACAGCAGGGGTTGAAGAAAACGTCCGGTATGGCTCGCGTCCGCGGCCGCTACCGATTCCGGCGTTCCTTCCGCGACGACCGTTCCCCCTCCGGATCCCCCCTCCGGCCCGAGATCCACGATCCAGTCGGCGGACTTGATGACGTCGAGGTTGTGCTCGATGACGATGACTGTGTTGCCCTTGTCGACCAGGGATTGAAGGACACCTAGGAGTTTGCGAATGTCTTCGAAGTGCAGGCCGGTGGTGGGTTCATCGAGTACGTAGACGGTGCGGCCCGTCGAGCGCTTTTGCAGTTCGCTGGCGAGCTTCACACGTTGCGCCTCTCCCCCGGACAACGTTGGTGCCGACTGTCCCATTCGCACGTATCCGAGCCCCACATCAACCAACGTGGACAGGTGCCGTGCGATCGCCGGCACCGCCTCGAAGAAGGACAGGGCGTCTTCTATCGGAAGATCCAGCACCTCCGCGATGGTTTTGCCCTTGTAGTGAACTTCCAAAGTCTCGCGGTTGTATCGATCACCGTGACAAACCTCGCAGGGAACGTAGACGTCGGGAAGGAAGTTCATTTCGATCCGTATGGTGCCGTCGCCGCTGCACGCCTCACAGCGTCCGCCCTTCACGTTGAAGGAGAACCGACCCGGCTGATACCCCCGCACCTTGGCTTCTGCGGTCGCGGCAAACAGCTTGCGAATGTGATCAAAGACGCCCGTGTACGTCGCCGGATTACTCCGTGGCGTACGTCCAATGGGACTTTGGTCGACGTGCACAACCTTGTCGATCTGATCGGTACCAGAGATGCTCTTGTGCTTTCCTGGCACGAGCCGGGCGCCGTTCAAATCGCGCGCAAGGACGTTAAACAGGATGTCGTTCACCAAGGTCGACTTGCCTGACCCGCTCACCCCGGTCACGCAGACGAAGTTCCCCAAGGGGAAACGCGCCGAGACATTCTGCAGATTGTGTTCACGCGCCCCCTTGATGGTGATCCATCCACGCTCCTGAGGACGCCGCACGGCCGGAACATCGATACCTCGGCTTCCCGACAGGTACTGACCGGTGATGGATTCCGAATTCGCAACGAGTTCTGACACCGTTCCGCTGACGACGATCTGCCCGCCGTGCTCCCCGGCTCCGGGCCCGATGTCGACAACCCAGTCGGCTGTGCGGATCGTGTCTTCATCATGCTCGACAACGATCAGGGTGTTTCCCAGATCCCGTAGGCGAACCAGGGTTTCAATCAGGCGGTGATTGTCACGCTGATGGAGTCCGATGCTCGGCTCATCGAGGACGTACAAAACACCCACGAGGCCTGATCCGATCTGGGTTGCGAGGCGGATCCGCTGAGCCTCGCCGCCGGCCAGAGTGCCAGCAGCACGATCCATGGACAGGTAATGCAGACCGACGTCCACTAGGAATTGCAGGCGCTCGTTCACTTCCTTCAACACGCGTGACGCGATCACGCTTTCTCTCTCGCTGAGGGCAAGGCTGCTCAAGACGTCGGCGGCCTCCCCGATCGGCAGCGAGGCGATGTCGGCGATCGACTTGCCCTCGATCGTGACCGCGAGCGTGAGTGGCTTGAGTCGACTCCCCGAACAGGCGCTGCAGGGGACTTCCCGCATGTAACCCTCGAAGCGTTCCCGCGACGCGTCGGTTTCGGCCTCCGCGTGCCTGCGCTTCACATAGGGAACGACGCCCTCGTATTCGGTGTAGTACGACCGGCGTCGCCCGTAGCGATTGCGGTACTGCACATGAATGGCCTCGTCGTAGCCTTCCAGGATCACTTTCTTCGACCGCGCCGGAATCTTCTTCCACGGGGTTTCGACATCAACACCGATTTCATCGGCGATGGCCTCGAGCAGTCGTGAGAAGTATCCCGAGACTGTGCCACGGGACCACGGCGCAATTGCCCCCTCGCTCAGGGAGCGATCCACGTCCGGGACGACGAGTTCGATGTCGACCTCGCGCGTCGTTCCCAAACCGGAGCATTCGGGGCATGCTCCAAAAGGAGAGTTGAACGAAAAGGAGCGTGGTTCGAGTTCTTCGAACGACAGTCCGTCCTTCGGGCAGGCCAGATGCTCGGAGTAGATCCGCTCCCTCTCGGGATCGCCTTCCTCGCGATCGACGAAGTCCAAGACCACATAGCCGTGGCCGAGGCTCAGGGCCGTCTCCACACTGTCGGTGAGTCGACGCCTCGATTCTTTGTTGACGGTTAATCGGTCCACAACGACTTCAACGGTGTGGCGCTCTTGCTTCTTGAGCTTGGGGACTTCGTCTAGCCCATAGACGACACCGTCGACGCGAGCCCGGGAGTAGCCCTGGGTTTGCAACTGCTGAAAGAGCTCGCCGTATTCACCCTTGCGGTCGCGAACCAGGGGTGCCAGCACCTGAAATCGGGTCTTTGCTGGCAGGTCCAGCACCTGGTCGACGATCTGCTGCGGGGTCTGCCGACTGATGGGATCCCCGCACTCGGGGCAATGCGGTTTTCCTATCCGTGCGTAGAGCAGGCGCAGGTAGTCGTAGACCTCTGTGATCGTCCCCACCGTCGAGCGCGGGTTGCGAGATGTTGACTTCTGATCGATCGAAACCGCCGGTGAAAGCCCTTCAATGAAATCGACATCCGGCTTGTCCATCTGTCCAAGAAACTGACGCGCATAGGCCGAGAGACTTTCGACGTAGCGACGCTGACCCTCGGCAAAGATGGTGTCGAACGCCAATGATGATTTGCCGGATCCCGATAATCCTGTGAAGACGATGAGGGCATCCCGGGGAAGATCCAGCGATACGTCCTTGAGATTGTGCTCCCGCGCACCGCGGACCACGAGGCTCTCGCCAACCACCAAGGCCCCTTTCTCGGCACTATTCCCGCGGGCACCTGTCGCTAGGGTGCCAAACATGTACTCCGGTCACGCAAGCGTAGGCGGT
>CALKMY010000056.1 GCA_938091275.1 Candidatus Nanopelagicales bacterium
AGACGCCCGCGGAAATCGGCATGGTCGCCGCGATGGGCGGAACCCTCGTAGGAATGAGCACCGCGCTGGAGGCCATCGTCGCGCGCAGCCTGGGCATGGAGATTCTTGGCCTGTCACTGGTGACGAATGCCGCCGCGGGAATGACGGGAGAACCGCTCAACCACCAGGAGGTTCTCGCGGCGGGCCAGGCTGCAGCCACGCGTATGGGCGATCTTCTCGGCAAGGTCATCCGCGCCCTCTAGGACGGGACCGTTCCATGGACCTCCACGACATGGCTCGAGCGTGGCTCGACCAGGACCCCGACCCCGCGACCCGCAGCGAACTCGAACGACTGATCGAGACGGACGATGCCGAGCTGGCGGACTGCTTCGCCGGGCGCCTGCACTTCGGAACGGCCGGCCTTCGGGGGCCGCTCGGTCCCGGACCCAACCGCATGAATCGGGTCGTCGTCCTTCAATCCGCCGCCGGCCTGGCTCGCTACCTGACCGAGCACTTCTCACCCGAGTGCTCCGTCGTCATCGGATACGACGCCCGGCACAACTCCGATGTCTTTGCCCACGACACCGCGTCGATCATGCAGGGTGCTGGAGTGCGAGCCTTCGTGCTCCCCCGCCCGCTGCCCACCCCGGTTCTCGCATTCGCCATTCGGAACCTCGGGGCAGCCGCGGGAGTGATGGTCACCGCGAGCCACAATCCGCCGCAAGACAACGGGTACAAGGTCTACCTGGAAGACGGATGCCAGATCGTTCCGCCGGTGGACGAGCAGATCTCCGCGATGATCGATTCGGTGGCCTCCTCGATGCGTGTGGATGAACTTCCGAGGAATGACGGCTGGCAGACACTCGACGAGTCCATCGTGCACAGCTACGCAGAGCGCGCACTCGAGATCCTCGGCCCCGACGAAGTGGATAGGCGCGCCGACGTGGTCAGCGTCATCACTCCGATGCATGGTGTTGGTGGTCGACTCCTCGAACAACTGTTGACCGATGCTGGCTTCGCTCCCTGCGTGCGGGTCGACGCTCAGTTCGACCCGGACCCCGACTTCTCCACGGTCACTTTCCCGAACCCCGAGGAGCCAGGCGCCATGGACCTCGCGCTCGCAACCGCCGAGCGGGTGCGACCGGATGTGATTGTCGCGAACGACCCCGATGCGGATCGGTGCGCGATCGGGGTCCCAACTCCCGGCGGCGACTACCGCATGCTGTCTGGTGACGAGGTCGGCTACGCCTTGGGGTGGTGGGCCAGTCGGCGAGATTCCAGCCGTAGCACGTTGGCGCAGTCGCTCGTCTCTGGCGGAATGCTCAAGGCCATTGCAGATTCGTCGACCTTGGACTACCAGCAAACGTTGACGGGGTTCAAATGGATCGGCCGGATCCCGACCTTGCGGTTCGGCTACGAGGAGGCGCTGGGCTATTGCGTCGATCCCGAAACCGTGCGCGACAAGGACGGAATCACCGCTGCGCTCGCGGTCGTGGACCTCATCGCTGAACTGAAAGCCGAATCCCGATCGATTCTGGACCTCCTAGATGATCTAGCCCGTGAACACGGCCTGTACGCCACCCGCCAGGTGTCGTTGCGCGTCGCTGATCTCTCGACCATCCGCGACATCATGGAATCGCTACGCAGTCAACCCCCCGTCACCGTGGGAAAGCGGGCAGTAGAGACGATCGTCGACCTTCAACAGGGAACGGATCTTCCCCCGACCGACGGTCTCGTCCTCACTCTCGCCGGGCAAGGCCGCATCATCGTGCGACCGAGTGGCACCGAGCCCAAGATCAAGGCCTACCTGCAAGTTGTCGTGGAGGTGGGGTCGAACATCGACCACGCCCGCGAGACCGCCAAGCATCAACTCAACGATCTAGCGGACGATGTCGGACACTGGTTCTCCGGCTAGCGGTCAAGCCTCGCAATCTTCGCGCTTACAGCCTTTCAGCACACAAGTGACGCTCGTTGGACACGCAACGACCAGCCAGGCTCCGGCGCGACTGCATAAAGCACGTGGCGATACCCTCATGGCCGATCGGGTGAGACCCGAGAGCGAGAGAAAGCGACCAGACAGTGGACAACAGCAAACTCACGAGCCTGCTTCACGGGCTGCCGGGAGTTGATCAGGTGGGCCTCGAAGGCCGCGCAGCCACGCTTGCCACTCGCTCCATCAAGAAGGACTCGAAGATCTGGGCCATCGACACTGCCATCTCGATGGTGGACCTGACCACGCTTGAAGGCATGGATACCGACGGCAAAGTCCGTGCCCTGTGCGCGAAGGCGCTCCACCCCGATCCCACAGATCCGACCTGCCCCGCGGTAGCGGCGGTCTGCGTGTATGGGGATCTGGTGGCAACCACGCGGGCCTGCGTCGGAGATCGAGTCCACGTGGCGGCGGTCGCCACCGCCTTTCCCAGCGGGCGGGCCAGCATGGACGTGAAACTCATGGACACCAAGCAAGCCGTGGCAGACGGCGCCGATGAGATCGACATGGTGATTGACCGCGGCGCCTTCCTTGCCGGCAACTACGCGAAAGTCTTCGAAGAGATCGTCGCGGTGAAAGAGGCGTGCGGGGATGCCCACCTGAAGGTGATTCTCGAAACCGGAGAGCTGAAGACGTACGACAACGTTCGTCGCGCCAGTTGGCTCGCCATGCAGGCCGGCGCCGATTTCATCAAGACCAGCACCGGGAAGGTGTCCCCGGCGGCCACTTTGCCGGTGACCTTGCTGATGCTCGAAGCCGTTCGCGACTTCGCTGACCAGACCGGTACCCGCATCGGGGTCAAGGCAGCCGGAGGCATCAAGACGAGCAAGGACGCCATCCGCTACCTGGTGATGGTGAAGGAGACCGTGGGCGAGGACTGGCTCAACCCCGACATGTTCCGCTTCGGAGCTTCGAGCCTGCTCAACGACCTACTCATGCAACGTCAGCGCATGCGCGACGGTCACTACTCCGGCCCCGACTACGTGACGATCGACTAGACAGACCACGAGGACAACCCATGCCATTCGACTACGCCCCCGCACCGGAATCGCGTTCCATCGTGGACATCGAATCCAACTACGGACTCTTCATCGGCGGATCCTTCATCGAACCCACCAGCGGCGGGTTCTTCAAGACCATCAATCCGGCTACCGAGGAGGTGCTCAGCGAGGTCGCCGAAGCTGGCCAGGCCGACGTGGACGCCGCCGTTGCGGCCGCCCGCCGTGCCTACGACAAGACCTGGTCCAAGATGTCCGGCAAGGACCGCGCCAAGTACATCTTCCGAATCGCCCGTCTCATCCAGGAGCGCTCTCGTGAGCTCGCGGTCCTGGAGACCTTGGACAACGGAAAACCGATTCGAGAGTCCCGCGATGTTGACCTACCGCTCGTGGCCGCGCACTTCTTCTACCACGCGGGCTGGGCCGACAAACTCGAGTTTGCCGGCTACGGGCCCGACCCGAAGTCTCTCGGCGTCGCCGCGCAGGTGATTCCGTGGAACTTCCCATTGCTGATGCTTGCCTGGAAAGTCGCCCCCGCCTTGGCCTGCGGCAACACGGTGGTGCTCAAGCCCGCGGAAACAACGCCACTCACCGCTCTCGCGTTCGCTGACATCTGTCAACAGGCCGGACTCCCACCGGGCGTCGTCAACATCATCACCGGTGCCGGCGAGACGGGGCGCATGCTCGTTGAGCACCCGGACGTGGACAAAGTTGCCTTCACTGGCTCGACCGAGGTTGGGAAAGCCATTCAGCGGGCGGTCGCTGGCACCAAGAAGAAGCTCACCCTCGAGCTCGGCGGCAAGGCAGCCAACATCGTCTTCGACGACGCTCCCATTGATCAGGCCATCGAGGGCATCGTCAATGGCATCTACTTCAACCAAGGACATGTCTGCTGCGCCGGAAGTCGGCTTCTGCTCCAGGAGTCCGTCGCCGACGAGGCGTTGGCCTCCTTGAAGCGCCGCCTGACGACCCTCCGCCTCGGAGACCCGCTCGACAAGAACACCGATATCGGGGCCATCAATTCGTCCATGCAGTTGAGCAAGATTGAAGAGCTCACCGCCTCCGGTGAAGCCGAAGGTGCCGAGCGCTGGAGCCCCACCTGTGCGATTCCGGACAAGGGCTTCTGGTTCCCACCAACGGTCTTCACGAACGTCACCCAGGCTCACCGGATTGCCCGCGAGGAGATCTTCGGTCCCGTCCTGTCGGTTCTCACGTTCCGCACCCCCGAGGAGGCCGTTGCGAAAGCCAACAACACTCCCTTCGGGCTTTCGGCGGGAATCTGGACCGAGAAGGGCAGCCGCATTTTGTGGATGGCCAACCAGATGCGCGCCGGGATCGTCTGGGCCAACACCTTCAACAGATTCGATCCCACGAGCCCCTTTGGAGGCTTTAAGGAATCGGGCTTCGGTCGAGAGGGTGGAGTGCAAGGTTTGGGTGCGTACCTCAACGTGGAGGATCCATCATGAGCAGAGTCGATGTTCGTAAGACCCACAAACTCTTCATCGGAGGGGCTTTCCCGCGTAGCGAGTCGGGGCGCACCTACGAGGTCACCGATTCCAAAGAACAATTCCTGGCCAACATGGCTCTGGCGAGCAGGAAGGATGCCCGGGACGCGGTGTTGGCGGCACGCTCCGCGGTCGCCAAGTGGTCGTCCGCTACCGCCTACAACCGCGGGCAGGTTCTCTACCGGATCGCCGAGGTCATGGAAGGCCGCCGCGAGCAATTCATCTCGGAGGTATCCGACTCCGAGGGTGTTTCATCGAGAAAGGCGGGCGCCCATGTTGACGCCGCCATCGACCGGTGGGTCTGGTACGCGGGCTGGGCGGACAAGTACGCCCAAGTGATCGGCAACACCAATCCCGTCGCCGGACCCTTCTTCAATTTCTCCGTACCCGAGCCCACGGGAGTCGTCGCGGCGGTGGCACCGCAGGACGCCAGCGTCCTCGGCTTGGTCAGCGTCGTTGCCCCCATCATCGTCACTGGCAACGCCGTGATCGTCATGCCGAGTTCGTCCCGACCGATCCCGGCCATCACCCTCGCCGAATGCTTGGCCACTTCCGACGTTCCCGCAGGTGTGGTGAACATCCTCACGGGGGCGCCGGCGGAAGTCATGCCATGGCTGGCCGAGCACGCAGATGTCAACGCACTCGACCTCACCGGGATCGTCGACGAAGGGGTGGCGGCCGACCTTGAGCGAAGCGCCGCAGGAACGGTGAAACGTGTGCGCGGGGCCGCTCCCCACGCAGACTGGCAGGCGACCCCGAGCCTGTCTCGCATGCGGGCCTTCGTCGAAGTGAAGACGGTGTGGCACCCCATGGGTGTGTGATGTTCACTCATGGATCGCACGCGTGAGCATTCGACGCGCCTACGCAATCGCTGCAGGCATCACATGGTTTGGCCTGGGCCTCGGAATGGTCCTCACCATCTTCAACGTGTATCCACCGGTCGATGTTCCCCCGGGTGCCCTCGGGGTGAATCCAGACGGAATTGCCGGTCTTGCTGGGCGGGTCACCGACTCATTGAGCTACTTCACCAATCTTTCGAACATCATCGTCGCCATCGTGTTCACGATGCTTGCTCGCAACCCCGACCGGGGCGGAGGCGTCTGGCACGCGGTGCGCATGGACTCACTGGTGATGATCTCGATCACCGGCCTGATCTACGCGATCGTGCTTGCACCTGATGCTCAGGTGGAAGGCCTGGACATCATCGTCAATGCACTCAAGCACTACATCGTGCCGGTCACGACGGTAGCTCTCTGGCTCATCGTCGGTCCACGCCGGCAAGTGACCTTTGCATCGGTATTCACGGCCATTGTGATCCCGATTACCTGGGCCGCCTTCACACTCATCCGAGGACACTTCATCGAGAAATACCCCTACGACTTCCTCAATGTGGTCGCCTACGGACTTCCTGCGGTACTGACCAATATCGCCGGGGTGGCGGCTCTGGGAATCGTGCTCGGTCTGATCTTCTGGGCGATCGATCGCCTGCTCAGTGGGCGAGGTAGGACCTCGGACTCGGCCACCCCCGTCACGAACGAGTCCTAGCCACCGCTTGACGCGCAGCTCTGGTGGCGCTGGCGCCATAACTCCCGCCGAAAAGGATGGCGTGCACGAGCAATGGGTAGACCTGATGCAATTCGACACGTGCTTCGTAGCCGTCATTCAACGGCCACTCGTCGCAATAGGCCTCGAGTACGACGTCCAGGTAGGGCAGGCCGAAGAGCGCCAACATGGCCAGGTCAGTCTCCCGATGCCCACCATGGGCCGACGCATCGATCAGGACACAGTCACGTCGACGCCACAGAACATTGCCGCTCCATAGGTCTCCATGGAGGCGGGCGATCGGATCGGGTGGGCCGATGAGCAACGGATCTTCGGACTCGAGGTGATCACACAACACGGCGAAGTCCTGCGCCTGAGCCGTGCTGATGGCACCCCGTGACAGGGCCAGATCGGCCAAGGGACGAACGCGAGCTTGTGCGTAGAAGCTTCCGAAGGTCTCCCACTGCCCCGGGGGTAGCTCGAGTTCGGCGATGAAGGACCGATCTAATCCCGGGGGAAGTTCACCGAACATCTCGGCTCCGGACCGATGCGTGCGGGCCAATTGAGCGCCGAACACCCGCGCCGCCTCCGGGCTCGGGGCAGTCGTCGCGACAAAGTCCAGCGTCAGGTGGTTACGGTCGAAGTCATGAACCCAGGGAATCGGCACTCCCTGATGCTCTTCGTGGGCCTCGCGAAGCCACCCGAGCCCCGCAGCCTCGAACGCGAATACCCCGGTATCGGTGCCCGCGCGTTGTTTGACGAAGGCGCCGACGTCGTCTCTACCCCGCCGCCGCGCCACACCATCACGACCTAGTTTTTCTCACGATCTGATGACCGCCGACGCCACAGATAGATGCCCACTACTGCCGCCGTGGTGACAACGGCAACGGCGATGATCACCGGCATGGCTCGTCGGACTTCTTCGAGAGCTTCCTCCGCTGTTTGAAGGGTCTCGTCTGCCATTCCGAGCACGGCATCGGTGTTGTCCAGCACATGGCGAACCTTGCCCAACTCGTCGCGGAACTCCTCGACTCGTAGCTGCCCTTCGCTGAGAGCATCGATGACCGACATCGCAATTACTCCTTCGTTGTCGCGGATTCAGCTTCCTTCAATGCGGCATACATTGGCTTGATGCGCGTATTGATGATGTCTAATCTTTCGTTGAAAGGGATGAAGGCGCTCTTCATGGCATTCACTGTCAGCCACTGCAGGTCATCCAAGGTCCACCCGAAAGCCTCACAGCACAATTCCATCTCACGAGACATGGACGTGCCCGACATTAAACGGTTGTCCGTGTTCAGAGTTACCCGGAAGTTGAGTCGGCGTAGCAATCCGATCGGGTGGTCGGCGATGGATGCGGCGGCTCCGGTTTGCACATTGCTGGATGGGCACAATTCGAGGGGTATGCGTCTGTCGCGTACGTAGGCCGCGAGCTTGCCCAGCTGATGCGTGCCATCGGGGTTGGTGGCGATGTCGTCCACGATGCGCACTCCGTGCCCGAGGCGATCCGCACCGCACCACTGGATCGCTTCCCAGATCGACGGCAGTCCGAAGGCCTCGCCCGCGTGGATGGTGAAGTGTGCGTTCTCGCGACGCAGGTACTCGAACGCGTCCAGATGGCGTGTGGGCGGGAAACCGGCTTCAGCCCCTGCGATATCGAAGCCGACGACCCCGCGATCGCGGTACTCCACCGCGAGTTCCGCAATTTCCTTGGAGTGCGTGGCTGTCCGCATCGCCGTCAGCAACACTCCGATCCGGATCCACCGACCGTCACCTATCGAGCGAGTAGTGCCTTGGTCGAAGCCGTCGAGTACCGCATCGACCACCTGGCGAAGGGACAGCCCCTGCTCCACGTGAAGTTCGGGAGCAAAGCGGACTTCGGCGTAGACGACGCCGTCTGCCGCAAGGTCTTCCGCGCATTCGCGAGAAACCCGGGCGAGAGCCTCGGCGCTCTGTGTGACTGCGACCGTGTGCTGAAACGTTTCCAGGTACCGCTCCAGCGATCCGGAGTAGGCGGCTTCGGAGAACCAGCGCGCCAAATCGGCCGCGTCCTGACAAGGAAGGTTGCGATAACCCGCAGACTCGGCCAACTCAATGACCGTTTGTGGCCGAAGCCCGCCATCCAGATGATCGTGGAGCAAGACTTTGGGGGCCTGGGCAATCGTTGCCGCAGACAAGGCGCCGGTCATGGCAGGAATGTAGCGGCCGTGGCGCAGCGGTGGGGACATCCGCTCGCGCGCTGCATCACGACGACTCGTCGCGATGGGCATCCTCGGGGGCGAA
>CALKMY010000057.1 GCA_938091275.1 Candidatus Nanopelagicales bacterium
CCACACCAGCAGCGACCACCACTGGTGGCGCGAGGTGCTCACGAGCGAGCCCGGCTCCACCGCCTGGGCCCGCTACATGATTCGCCCCGGACGCGGGGAGTCAGCCAACGAGCCGCCGAGCAATTGGCGGAGCGTCTTTCGCGGTCCTGGGTGGTCGCGTCTGATTCTTGATGATGGGACAACCACGGACTACTGGTACCTGCACCTGTTCGACAGCACTCAGCCCGACGTGGACTGGTCGAATCCGGAGGTTCGCTCCGAGTTTCGTGACATCTTGCGCTTTTGGTTCGATCGGGGCATCGATGGTTTTCGCATCGATGTCGCCCATGGCCTGATCAAGGACCCGGATCTGCCAGACATGGACTACGACTCCATCGTCGAGACGGACATTCTCGGAGTCGCTCCTGATGCGCCCTACTGGGATCAAGACGGGGTGCACGACATCTGGCGTGAGTGGCGAGTGGTGGCTGACTCGTACGACCCACCGCGGATCTTGTGCGGCGAGGCGTGGGCACCAACACCCGAGCGACTGGCTCTCTACCAGCGACCCGATGAGCTACACACGTCGTTCAACTTCGACTATCTCGCAGCCGGATGGGACCACGAGCGCATGCGAGAGTCCATCGATGCGACCGTTGCCAGTCATGCGAAGGTCGATGCCCCACCGACCTGGGTACTTAGCAATCACGACGTTATCCGGCATGCGACCCGATTTGGACCGACCGAGGATGGATCTCCGGTCACCAAGCCGACGGTCGTCGATGACGAACGCGGACGACGCCGAGCATTGGCCGCCACCATGTTTCTTCTCGGACTGCCTGGCTCGGCGTACCTGTACCAGGGTGAGGAACTCGGGCTGCCGGAGGTCTTTGATCTCCCCGACGACGCTCGCCAAGATCCTGTGTGGTTTCGTAGCAAGGGGACCGACACCGGTCGTGACGGATGTCGTGTTCCCCTGCCGTGGAAGGCGAATGAGCCAAGTTACGGCTTCAGCCCTCAGGGGCGGTCGTGGCTTCCCCAGCCGGATGTCTGGCGGGACTTCGCGGTTGATCAGCAACAAGACGATGATGCGTCGCCGCTCGCGCTCTACCGACGAGCCTTGGCGCAGCGGCGCAGCGAACCTGCTCTCGGACAGGGCCCGATGGAGTGGATGGACGGAGCACCCGAGGGCGTTCTGGCCATGCGACGCTTCACCGCCGACCCGGGGCACCCGTCTGTCGCCATCGTGATCAACATGACCGAAGCGACGATTCATCTGCCATCGAGTTGGGGTACCGACGTCGTCCTGGCATCCGACCCGGACATTGCTACCTTGAATGACGACGAGTCATCGCACCTGGTGATGGGCCCCGAGACGGCCGTGTGGATTCGCCAGTGAAGTGTGTCGTCACCTGACGACGCGCAGCCCGAGACGGGCTTCGATACCGGCGGTGTACGAGAAGACTTGACCCCGTGGCGTCGACAGACGCTTCCACGGGCCACAGGTCGCGGCGGTTACCCGCAACGGTTCATCGGTCATGAGCCGCAATCGTCTCGCCGCGTGCAGCACGCGCATCGGAAGGCCCGCCCACGCAGCACGCGACCAGATCTCCTCCGCAATAGGAGCCGCCTGATACTCGGGCATTCCCTTCGTCCGCTCGCGGAACTCCTCGATCGCTTCGCGGATCTGGGGCGTGATGTCACTGGAGACTCCGTGGATGGGCATCTGCCATCCGTCGGCAGGGGGAAGGCTCACCAGCGTCAAGCCGTGACCCACCGAGGCGGTCAACTGCGGGAGTGACGCCGTATCGAACCGCACCGGCTGATTCTCGGCGACGGCATCACTCACACCGCGAACGAACGTCGCCAGCGAGGTTGTCACGTCGTCGCCGATAGCGTCCTCGTCCACCTGCGCCGGCACCGCAAGGGCAACCATCACGTCCATAGGAAGAACGGCGTAAACAGCGAGCGCGGAGTCTGCGACGATGACGCGAGCGGTCATGCTGGAGTCCCACTCCGTGAGTCGAGTGCCCACCAAGGACAGAACCCGAGCTTCTCGCTCGTTCAACAGGATGGCACGCGCGGTGGTCTTCACGGGGCCTCCCTGGGGTCAGTTTTCGAGGTGCTCCTCGATGAGCAGCCGAAATTCGGGTGGAATCGGACGAGAAATACTTGAATCTTTATCGAAACACACCATGACGGATTTCGCATCCGCAGCCAACTGCCCCTCGTCGATCAACTGCGTCTCCATGGTGAACGAGGAGGTGCCGATGTGAGAGAACCACGTTCGCGTCATCAGGGGCTCTATGGAGAACCGGATGGGGCGCAGATAGTTGATTTCCTGACGGACCACCACCTGCCCTACGACTCCTCGGTCGTACATTCCGAGGGAGCGATAGACGCGCACGCGTGCTTCCATCACGTAGTCGAGGAAGGTCGCGTTGCTAACGTGATCGTAGGGATCAAGGTCCTTGAAGCGCTTCGCAACTTCGATGTCGAAAACGGTCATCAGTCGCGCGTCAGTTTGCGGTAGGTGGCTCGGTGTGGCCGGGCAGCTTCTTCGCCTAGGCGCTCGATCTTGTTCTTCTCGTACGCGTCGAAGTTTCCTTCGAACCAGAACCATTGCGAATCACCCTCGTACGCGAGGATGTGCGTGGCGATCCGGTCCAGGAACCAGCGGTCGTGGGATGTAATCACCGCGCACCCCGGGAACTCCAGAAGTGCGTTCTCCAGCGACCCGAGTGTTTCGACGTCCAAATCATTCGTCGGCTCGTCGAGCAGCAACAGGTTGCCGCCCATCTTCAATGTGAGCGCGAGGTTCAATCGGTTGCGCTCGCCACCGGAGAGAACCTTGGCGGGCTTTTGCTGGTCGGGCCCTTTGAAGCCGAACGCCGAAACATACGCCCGGGACGGCAACTCGACGTTGCCCACCTTGATCCAGTCCAAGCCATCGCTGACGACTTCCCACACGTTTTTGGCTGGATCGAGCCCAGCCCGTGACTGATCTACGTACGACAGGGAGACGGTCTCTCCAACCTTGATCTCACCCATGGTGGGGAGTTCGTCTTTGTTCTCCGTCTCCCCCTTCGCGGCCGCCACCAGCATGCTGAATAACGTCGTCTTGCCCACGCCGTTGGGTCCGATCACACCGACGATCCCGTTTCGCGGTAGAGAGAACGAGAGATCATCAATCAAGATGCGGTCCCCGAAAGCCTTGGTCAAGTGCTCTACTTCGACGACGACATTGCCCAGGCGAGGACCCGGAGGAATCTGAATCTCCTCCATATCCAACTTGCGGGTCTTCTCGGCCTCGGCAGCCATTTCTTCATATCGCTGCAGCCGTGATCGGGACTTGGTCTGTCGCGCCTTAGCGTTGGATCGCACCCACTCCAACTCCTCGGTCAGGCGCTTTTGCAGCTTCGCGTCCTTTTGACCCTCCACTTTCATACGGGCGGCCTTGGTTTCGAGATACGTCGAGTAGTTGCCCTGATACGGATAGGCACGCCCGCGATCGAGTTCGAGGATCCATTCGGCAACGTTGTCGAGGAAGTACCTATCGTGGGTGATCGCGACAACGGTTCCCGGATAACGCTCGAGGTACTGCTCGAGCCAGTTCACGCTCTCGGCGTCAAGGTGGTTGGTCGGCTCATCCAGCAGAAGTAGATCCGGTGCCTGCAGCAGCAATTTGCACAACGCCACTCGACGCTTCTCGCCACCGGACAGCACCGTGACGTCCGCGTCGCCGTCGGGACACCGCAACGCGTCCATGGCCTGGTCCAACTGCGCGTCCAGGTCCCAGGCGTTCTTGTGGTCGATCGCCTCTTGGAGTTTGCCCATCTCCGCAAGCAGCGTGTCGTAGTCGGCGTCGGGATCGGCAAGTTCGGTGGAGATCTCGTTGAAGCGATCCACCATTGCCTTGGTTTCGGCAACACCGTCTTGGACGTTCTCCAACACTGTCTTCGACTCATCGAGTTGCGGCTCTTGCATCAGGATGCCGACCGTGAACCCGTCCATGAGTTTGGCTTCGCCATTGGACACGTCGTCCACACCAGCCATGATCTTCAGCAGACTCGACTTACCCGCTCCATTGGGGCCGACGACCCCAATCTTGGCGCCGGGCAGGAAGGCGAGCGTGACGTCGTCGAGGACGACCTTGTCGCCGTGCGCCTTGCGCGCCTTCTGCAGTGTGTAGATGAACTCAGCCATGGGCACCCTTCCGTCAGGCCGGAAGCCTAGTTGCCTTCCGCGGCTCGGAATTCGTGCCGGGGCCCACGGCCCGAGCAATCCCACGACACACTCTGGCGACGAGGGTGGCAGCGGATTCACGCTGACGCGAGGGCCTGCCCATCTCGCGTGTCACCACTGATGTCATCACCGTCTTCCTCGGCAATGGCGGCTGCGGCCATCACGTCAGCGATCACTCGGGTCTCGTTCTCCGCGACCGAGGCGCTCTTGACACGCGTGAAGTCCGCGGTGCCGCGTGCGAGATCTGGGCCGACCGCGTAGGCCTCGATGTCCTGGTAGCGCACC
>CALKMY010000058.1 GCA_938091275.1 Candidatus Nanopelagicales bacterium
CTGTTGGTGGCGACCACACGCCCCCTGGAGGCACCCGACGATCTCCTGTCCCGACTTCCCGCCGGAGACAACGTCTGCTGGGTTCGTCGAGGGGAAGGCCTTGTCGGTTGGGGCAGCGCTGCGCGCCTGCAGGTTCGCGGAGTAGAGCGCTTCGCCCGGACCCAGCGCTGGTGGACCGAGCTGTGCGACACGATGGCGATCGATGACTCCGTCAGCCTTCCCGGCACCGGACCGCTGGCCTTCGCATCGTTCTCTTTCGATCCCCACGACCCATCGGAAGTGGTCGTTCCTTCGACGCTCATCGGCCAGCGGGGAGATCAAGCCTGGGTGACGACTATCCACGCCCCTGGGGTCGAGCCGGAGACCGTGGAATCTGCACGCATCGACTCCACCGCCGGCCGGAGCCACGCCTCCGTGAACTGGCGTGAAGGCTCCCTGACCGCACCGGAGTGGGAGAAATCCGTGGGGCGCGCTGTCGAGCGCATCAACGCTGGAGAACTGGACAAGGTTGTTCTCGCCCGCGATGTCGTCGCCGACATCGACAGCGAACTCGACGTGCGCATCATTCTGGACCACCTCGCCCGTGACTACCCGACGTGCTGGACGTTCAACGTCGCGAACCTCGTCGGTGCGACGCCAGAACTTCTGGTTCGCCGCACCGGCGACCTCGTCACCAGTCGCGTCCTTGCCGGGACGGTGCGCCGCCGAGGAGACACCGAAGAGGACCACAGCCTGGCCCAAGCTCTGCTCGCCAGCGACAAGGACCTCGCCGAGCACTCCTATGCCGTGCGCTCTGTAGCCAAGGCCCTGGCAACGCACTGCACCGACATGGACGTCCCCGAAAATCCCACGGTGCTCGAACTCGCAAACGTTCAGCACTTAGCCACCGACGTCACCGGTCGGCTGGCAGACGATGCGTCGCTGCTCTCCTTGGCAGCCTCGCTGCACCCCACCGCGGCCGTCTGCGGCACACCCACCGAGCGCGCGCTCACCGTCATCAGCGAACTCGAAGGGATGTCGAGGGACAGGTACGCCGGACCCGTAGGCTGGTTCGACACCCGCGGAGATGGTGAGTTCGGTATCGCGCTGCGCTGCGGACTCGTGGACTCCAAGGCCAACACGATCCGAGCATTCGCCGGATGCGGAATCGTCGCCGGATCAGACCCCGAACACGAACTCGCCGAATCGCGGGCCAAATTCATTCCGATGCGAAGCGCTCTCGAAGCGCGCTCATCGACCTAGGCGGCGACGAACTAGACGTCGATCGCCTGGCGAACCGCGTCGCGCACGCTCGTGAGCAACTCCGCCTCGACACCGCGATCGCACGTGCGCACAACAATCACATGCACGCCGTCGGAGAGTCGAGCGGCAACGGCCGTCGCGAGTTCGTCGGCATCGTTCACTTCACACACTGACGCACCGAAGCTCGTCGCCAGAGACGCGATCTGCACCCCCATCGGAACTCCGAATACTCGTTCGAAATACCGCGAGTAAGCGGGCTCGCCCTGCTCCAGAGTGGAGAAGATCCCTGCTCCGTTATTGTCCGCAACTACGATGACTAGATCGGGACGCTGCTCGTTGGCCGGGACGGCGAGGGCGTTGGAGTCGTACCAAAAGGTTTCATCGCCGATCAGTGCCACGCTCGGTCCACCCCCGAGTGACTGAAAGCCCAGCGCGGCACCCCAGGCGGTGGAGACACACCCGTCGATGCCCGACGTTCCTCGGTTGCCGAGAACTTCGACCTCTGTCAGGGAGCGACCGGCGAAACTCCCCACGTGACGGACCACTGAAGAAGACCCGAGGAAGAACTGCGAGCCCTCGCCCAGACAGGCGGCCACCGTGCGCGCAACTTCCATGCCGGACATCGACGAATGGCGCGACCCCAACACTGTTTCCACCGCTGCCGCCGCCATCAGGTCTGCGCGCTCCCACGCTGCCCACCATTGCGGATCGGTATCCGCCTCCGATGGCGGCAGCGGGACCGCCGCAAGGACGAGATCCGCGGTGCGGGTGGGGTCGCTCCACGACGATCGAGAGTCGACAGCGACATGCATGCCGGCTTGTGCGATCACGCTCGCGACCGATCGGTAGAGCCCCACACGCCCCACCGTCACGACGATGTCGGGAACATGACGCTGAACGAACATCGGGTCGTCGCACACCAACGGTCCGTGCGCGAGACTGAGATTGGCGCCATTGGATCGACCCGATGGTTCGGAGACGACCGGCCATCCCAACGCGTCCGACAACTCGTCGACTAAATCCACGGCGTCGTCGTCATCGTGGTCGCCCACCACGATCAAACCTCGAGCAGGAACAACGGCCGTTTCATCCAAAAGGGCTAAGACTTCGTCGACTTGGATGCTCATCCCGGCGACGAGGCGAGCATCCGCAGTCCATGGCCGCCCACCCGGCCGACCAGCCAACTCCGGCGGCAGTTCTTTCGTGACGCTCTCATCCACCAGCGGCTCATCGAACGCTGCGTTGATGTGCACCGGACCGGGGTCGATGGAATCTGTCGCGACCGCCACGCAGCGGGCGACGGTGGAGCGCCAGTACTGCGGTCGGAGATCTCGAGCTGCTTCCATATCGACGGCGAGCCTGGTGAACGAGCCGAAAATCCCACTCTGTGTGATGACCTGATTGGCGCCGACGTTCCGAAGTCGATCGGGGCGATCTGCTGTGAGCACCACGAGCGGAATTCGCGACTCGTGCGCCTCCACCACAGCGGGAAGAAGATTCGCCACCGAGGATCCAGATGTCGTCACAACCGCAGCCGGAACACCCGTCGTCTTCCCGAGACCGAGTGCCACAAATCCGGCGACCCGCTCGTCGACGCGAACGTGAAGACGGATGTCTCCCCGGTCTTCCGCGGACGCGAGGGCGAGCGCAAGGGGGGCTGATCGGGATCCCACGCCCATCACGACGTCTGTCACCCCGCAGACGATGAGCTCATCCACCATCACCAATGCCTGGGCGACCGAGGGTGCCATCGCAGAATCCACTCCCCTAGCCTTCCATCTGCTGGTGTGGTGTTACATCGCCCGGCGCCTGGTCAACCAGGTATCGATAAGCGTCGACCAATCGGCGCTGCCACCACCGCCGACGACTGTCCGGCACTGCCTGATTCGCTCGCATGAGGAGATCCACGTCGGGGGCGACCCGTTCAACGCGGATGCCACCGGCGGTCGGCACGAGCCCGGGTTTCACCAGATCTCGCTCAAAAAGTGTGCCGGTTCCCAGTCCGCTCGCCAGGGGAAGCTCGGGCAGACTCGCAGCGGTGGCCACGCAACTCGCCAGCCCGATCGACGAGTCCAACGAGCCACCGATGACGACAGGTACACCGATAGCCTCCGCGACTCGGCCGGTGGCCATGGCGCCACCGAGAGTCATCGGCTTGCAGATCGCGTAATCGGCGATGCCCTGCAGGCGAACGGTTGTTGGATCATCCGCGAGCCGGATGCCCTCATCGACAGCGACCGGGATATCGATCTCCGCGCGCAACCGAGCGACGTCTTCCAGATCACGACAGGGTTGTTCCACGTACTCGATTCCATATCGCCCCAACCGCCGAAGAGACGTCCGCGCCTGGTCCAGGCTCCACATGCCGTTCACGTCCAGACGAATGCGGCCGTCGACCCCCGTGGAGTCGAGGGCGTCGCGGACGGCAACAACGCGCGCTTCATCGTCTGTGAGGGATGTTCCGATCTTCACCTTGATGGTTCGACACCCGTTTTCCACGATCGCGGCGCGCGCCAACGCGCCCGCGGCAGGCGACTCGACCGCGGGGATGATCGCATTGACATCCACCGACGATCGATGCGCTGCGGGGAATACACCCCACGACGCTTCCAGCGCAGCCGCCAACCAACGCGCGCTGCGAGCGATGTCGTAATCGTCGAACGGCGCGAACTCACCCCAACCCGACGGGCCCTTGATGAGCACGCCCTCGCGGGACGTCAGCCCACGAAACGGAACCCGCAACGGTAGGGAGAAGGACACCGAGTCGGAGACCAACTCTTCTAGAGACGACGGGCCGAGGGTCTGCACAGTCGTCGTCGCATTCACGGACGGCGCGGAAACTGATCGAAGTCCGGACGCCGCTTATCTTTGTACGCGTCTCGTCCTTCTTGCGCTTCTTCGGTCATGTAGAACAACAGCGTCGCATCGCCGGCGAGTTGTTGGACGCCGGCAAGACCGTCGTCGACGGCGTTGTGCGAGGCCTTCAACATGCGCAGCGCGAGAGGGGACATCGCGAGCATGTCGCTCGCCCAGCGAACCGTCTCGATCTCCAAGTCTTCGATCGGAACAACCGCATTCACCAAGCCCCAGTCGAAGGCTTGCTCAGCTCCGTATTGGCGGCACGTGTACCACACCTCGCGCGACCTCTTCTGTCCAATCGTGCGCGCGAGCAACCCGGAACCGTAACCGCCGTCGAAGGACCCCACTTTCGGTCCGGTCTGACCGAACCGGGCATTGTCCGCAGCGATGCTGAGGTCGCTGACGACATGCAGAACATGACCGCCGCCGATCGCGTAACCGGCCACCATGGCGATCACAGGCTTCGGGGTGCGACGTATTTGAATTTGCAGGTCGAGCACATTAAGCCGACCTATCCCCTTCTCCGCGACGTCGTCATCACCGATGTAACCATCGTCGCCACGGATGATCTGGTCACCACCAGAACAGAAGGCAAGATCTCCCTGACCCGTCAACACGATCACACCGACCCGATCATCGTCCCGTGCACGATTCATCGCATCGGACAGCTCGAACAATGTCTGGGGTCGAAATGCATTCCGCTTGTGGGGTCGGTCGATGGTGATCTTCGCGATCCCTGCACTGTCGCCGGAGGAGACTTCGTAGCGAATGTCCGTATACGAGCCCACCGACTTCCACGATGCTCCCGGTCGTACGGAGCTGTGGGCGGGGTCGTTCCACACCGGAGAATCCTCGGGAGCGACCGGGGGAAGTAGGTAGCGCGTGCGGGTATCCATGCTCTCCACGCTACCGGCAGCACCTACGCTCGGCACGATGTCGATTCCCGATCGCTCCCGGCCCCTCAAACTCGTCGAGGTGCCGCCCGGTCCTGCGGCGATCGAGGCACTGTGGGGTCCGCTCGATGCCGCTCTGGCTCACGATGCACCGATCGCCCCCATCCCGCGCGAGTCCGCATCACTGCCCGCGCCCCTCGTTCGCGCCCTCCGCGATGCCGTTCGTCCCGAAGAACCGGTACCCCACGACACGGCGGTCGTCATCAGCACCTCCGGGTCAACCGGCCACCCCCGGGGCGTCATGCTCGGCGCGCACGCACTCACCGCCGCCACCGCCCAGGTGCACTCACGCGTGGAAGGCGAGCCGATCTGGGTTCTCGCACTGCCACCCACGTCCATCGGCGGCCTGAACGTGATGATTCGAGCCCACAACACCGGAATCCGCCCGATCGCCGTGCGAAGTATCGGTGGCGCCGAACCCTTCACCGACCATGCATTCGCCACGGCCGTGCGTGAGGCAACAGCTACGGGGCGTCCCATTGCGGTCTCGTTGGTTCCGTCGCAAGTGACGCGACTGCTCGCCAGCGCTGCGGGGCAGGAGTCTTTGCGCCAGTGCTCCCTCACGCTGGTCGGGGGCGGGCCCGTCGATCCACAACTGCCGAGTCATTGCCAGGATGCGGGAATCACCCTGACGACGACGTACGGGATGACCGAAACCAGCGGCGGCTGCGTCTTCGATGGTCGCCCCCTCGACGGTGTCGAAGTGCGCATTGACGACGCCGATAGCCGCGTCTGCGTCTCGGGACCGATGTTGGCGCAGGGGTATCGAGACGGCGACAACCGCGCATTCGATGGCCACTGGCTTCGAACGAACGACCGCGGCACATGGAAAGACGGGCTTGTGAGTATCGACGGTCGGCTCGACGACATTGTGAGCCTTCACGGCGTCAATGTGGATCTGGCGGCAGTCCAGGAAAGAGTCGATCAGCATCCGCGGATCGAAGCGTCGCTAATCGTTCCGACATTCGGCCAATCAAGCGATGCGGACACAACAGATGAGCCCCGTATCGCGATGATCTACGTCGGAGGGCCCGTCGACCACGAGGAGCTTCGAGCCTGGATCTCACCGACTCTCGGAGCTATCGCCTGCCCCACTGTCATCCGCCGGGTGGACACCTTGACGCGAACGTTGACCGGCAAGGTCGATCGACAAGCCACCGCGGCATCCGCCGGCCTGGGGATCGGGACATCGCGGAAAGAAGGCGCCGCGTGACAACGTCTGCGCAATGGTGGGCGGGGGCGCGGCCTCGCACCCTCCCGGCCGCTGTCGCCCCCGTCGTCATCGGTACGGCTCTCGCCGGGGCCGACTGGATTCCCGCTCGCGCATTTCTCGCCTTGATCGTGGCGCTCGCACTGCAAATCGGCGTGAACTACGCGAATGATTACAGCGACGGCATCCGCGGGACGGACGCCGATCGCGTGGGCCCTCTTCGGTTGGTTGGTCAGGGAATTGCCGCACCCCGCGCCGTCCGAAACGCGGCCTTCGCAAGTTTCCTCATCGCCGCGCTTGCCGGACTTCTGCTCATCGCCCTTTCAGGATTCTGGTGGCTCCTCATCGTCGGCGCGGCGTCGATCGGCGCGGCCTGGTTCTACACCGGGGGAACACGACCCTACGGATACGCCGGTTGGGGTGAGGTCTTCGTCCTCGTCTTCTTCGGCCTGGTTCCGGTCCTGGGAACGCTCTATGTCCAAACGGGAACAGTGACCGCAGCAGCGATCGCGGCCAGCGTGGGCATCGGCGCGCTCACATCCGCTATTCTCGTCACCAACAATCTCCGGGACATCCCCACCGATCGATCTTCCGGGAAGTTGACGCTCGCGGTTCGGCTCGGGGAAACGAAAACCAGACGCCTGTACGTCGCACTCATCGTGATCGCCTTCATCGCGGTCGTCATGGTGGCGCTGGTGAACTCCGGCGATGCGCTATGGCCACTACTGGGGCTGGCCGCACTCCCCTGGGCTGTCCCCCCGCTACGTGTGGTCACCTCGGGAGCCGTCGGACCCGGGCTCGTCGCCGCTCTCATCGGTACCGGCCGACTCGTCATCGCCTACTCTGTCGCGCTCTCCACCGGATTGGTCCTGCCCCTGTTCATCTGAGTCATCCTCGGCTCGTGACGCGGCATCTATGCGGGCGTTTATCCCCCCAAAGAATCGACCCACCACCTCACCCATCGCCGAGCGCTGTCGATTCAAAGCGAAAGCACTGATGACTCCGGACAAGACGATGGCCACGACCAACGCCCACAACCCCTGAAGCGGGGTGATGATCTGCAACACCAGCCATACGCCGAGAAATAAGCCGATTCGCAGCGCGGTGAAGACGATCACAGTGACGATGCCCGAGCGGTGGGGCCCGTCTCGCTGGTTATCCCACTCATTATCCGACTGGCGGTCGCTCACGCTTCCACCGTACTCACCCTCAAGTTATCCAAGGGTCGCGTCGTCGGTGCGACGATCGGTGGTGGTCGAAGAGAGATCGCGACCCATCACGGTTACCATTATTGGATCATGCTTCGAGTCATCCTCGTCCTGCTCGCCGTGGCGCTCTACGTCTACTTCATCATAGATGTGGCACGCACGCCGAAGGGCCAAGCACGCTCACTTCCGAAATGGCTATGGATGCTCCTGGTCATCGTTTTGCCGCTCGTCGGCGGGGTGCTGTGGTTGATACTCGGTCGTGCCTGGCCCGAGGGAGGGGGCTGGTGGCGACGAAGCGGCCCTGTGGCGCCCGATGATGATCCGCGCTTCCTTCGCAAGCTGGACGATGACGTGTGGAGCAAGAAGATGAAGCGCCGCCGGGGCGAGCCGACCTAAACGCGCGCGGCACTGTGTCGACGAACCGAATGCTTACAAGCCGCCGTAAGAATGCAGGCTGTTGACGAAAATGTTGACGCCGAAGTAGTTGATCAAGAAGGTCACGAGCCCGAGGATTGCGATCCACGAAGCCCGATTCCCTCGCCACCCGGCGGTTGATCGGGCGTGCAGGTACGCGGCGTAGACCACCCACGTGATGAAGGCCCAGGTTTCCTTCGGGTCCCAGCCCCAGTAGCGCCCCCATGCATTCTCCGCCCAGATGGCACCGGCGATCACGGCGAAGGTCCACAGGGGAAAAGCGAAAGCGATGATGCGACTGGTGAAGGTCTGCAGCTTCTCCGTGGATGGCGTCGATGCCATCACCCCCTGCCAGGTCAGGCCCCGCTGCTCTCGCCTGGACTGCACCAGCGACAGGGCCGCCGCCGATGCAGCAACGGTGAAGGCCCCCGCACAGATGATTGCCGCCGAGACGTGGATGACCAACCAGTAGGACTTCAGTGCAGGTACCAGTTGCGCCGCTTCGGTGTACAGCACCGTCACGGCGAGACCGAGCGTGAGCAACGCCGGCGTCACGACGAACAAGCCCAGCCACCGGAGGTCCCGGCGAGTCGATAGCACGAGGAAGACCACGAGTACGCCCCATGCTGAGCTGATCGAGAACTCGTACATATTTCCCCACGGCACCCGACCAGCCCATAGCCCGCGCAGGACCAGACCGACCGTCAGCAACCCGGTAGCCAGCCACGTGAGCGACATGGCAACGTTCGCCAACCGTCGGCCCGGTTCGGCGGCGACCGCGGTATCTACTCGGTCGATGACGGCAACGCTGCCCTCTGCTGTCTCCCGACTGGCGACGCTCGACGACGATGTGGTCCGGCGCCGACCGCTGGCGAAGGACGCAGCGAACAGGACCATCGCGACGGTCAGGGTGACCATGGTCGCGTAAATGGCGGCGTTGCTGGCCTCGGCCAAGCTCATGGAACCACCGTCGGTCATTGCTCGCTCTTCCTGTCGTCGTTCGACGTCGTTTCGTTCGCTGCTGCCTTACGTCCCGCGATGTGATCCGCCGCGATCTGCTGCACTGCTCGTACGTCCTCTGAGACGTCACCCGCTTCACTCTTGCTCAAGCCGGCGACGCCCACGAGGGTACTTCCCTGTTCGTCATCTCGCGCTCTGAGCCAGATGCGACGGCGGCGGGTGAACAACGACACCGTCAACGCGAGCATGGCCAGTACCGACGCGACCAATGCTGCCTCCTTGCCCGGATCGAAGGCGATTTGGAACGACGACCAGCGGGTCCAGCCAGTGAATTCGATCTCGCCCTGCGCGAACTCCCACACCTGTCCAGGTACCAGCGCCCGGAGGCCGATCTGCTCCATCTCGTCGGTCGAGAGCGAGTAAATGCTCTGCGGCACTCCCGAGGCCAGCCCTAGGTCGCCGTACCAGGCGGACAGGAAGACCGAGGGGTCGTCTGCGTCGGGAAAGACCGAGTGAGGGCCGCGGATGTCATCGATGGCGGAGGTGGGGAGAAACAGCCCGCGGAATCCCAGCTGCGGGTTGGAGTCAGGAATCTTGATGACGCCCGTGGACGTGAAGTTTCCATCTTGTGGGAGAAAGACGACGTCGTCATCGAAAACGACGTCGCCGGAGGAGTCGCGGACGATGAAGGATGGTGCGTAGCCATGCCCCACCAAGAAGACCTTCGCCCCTGCAATCGATATCGGGGAGTTGACTTCGATGAGTTCCTCCCGAGCCCCCGCGCCAGGTTCGTTTTGCACAGCGACGCGTGCTTCGAAGAGGCGTGGAGCGCCCCGCTGTGCTTCGGACCGCTCGAACTCAACGTCGAAATCATCGAGAGTGAAGGAGAAGGGCGGAATGCTGTCTGCGGTGGCGAGTCGTCCCCCGCCCCACGCGTCGTATTGGGTGAGTGTGTTGGAGAACCCATTTCCTTCTTTGACGATGACGTTTCCTCGCCATCCGAAAAGACCACCCGCCGCGACGGCCACCAGAATCAAGACCAGCGCAAGGTGAAAGATCAAATTTCCCGTTTCACGCAGGTAGCCCTTTTCTGCTGACACCCATATGCCACCCGGATCCCCATCGACCGCGGCGTCCGAGCCGGTGCGTACCCGCCACCCGCGACGCCGCAACTCTTGGCTCACGTGGGACGAAACATCTGCAGGAGCAACGTCCACCGTTTCGTACGAGAAGGCTTGCATCCTGTCCAGGTTGCGCGGCGCTATCGGCGGCGGCGTGCGCATCGCCTTCCAGTGATGACCCACGCGGGGCAGGACACATCCGATGAGAGAGACGAAGAGCAGGAGGTAGATCGCTGCGAACCACGGCGCCCCGTACACATCGAAGAATCCGAGCCGGTCGAGCAGTGGACCGAGGATGGGTTGCTGGTCGATCCACTCGTCGACGAGGAGAGGGTTGTTGCCTCGTTGCGGAAGGATCGAACCCGGGACACTCGCGACAGCCAGGGCGAAGAGCAAAATCAGTGCGACCCGCATGCTGGTGAGTTGGCGCCACGCCCACCGCAGGAAACCTTGGGAGTCCAACGGCGGCGCAACGGCTTCGACGCGGGTATCGCTCATAGGGCGGTCTCGAATCCGGGAATCGTCACACGAAGCCAGATCGTGAAGTCGAGCCAGAGCCCGGTGACAAGCAGCAGCCCGACGAGCACGAGCATCCCACCACCGATGCGCATAATCCACGTGTAGTGCCGCCGAATGAAGTCGGTGGCGCGTGCTGCTCGCTCGATGAAGAAGGCGAAGGCGACGAATGGGATACCCAGCCCGATGCAGTAGCCGAAAGACAACAGCGCGCCGCGCAAGGCACTGGCTTCTGCGAGCGCGAGGGATTGCACGGCGGTCAGCGTCGGACCGATGCACGGCGTCCACCCGAGCCCGAACAGCACGCCGAGTCCCGGCGCTCCGATAACGCCCCACTTAGGCACCCGCATCCATCGGTACTCCCGCTGGAACCAGGGAATCACCCCCATGAACGCGAGACCCATGGCGATCACCAGAAGACCCATGACGCGGGTAATGACGTTCTCGTATCGCAGGAGAGCTGACCCGAGCCCACCAAAGAGCGCACCGTAGGACACAAAGACAACGCTGAAGCCGAGGACGAACAGCAGACTTCCTGCGAGCACGCGTGACTTTCGCTCACCCGTGGACAGCTCTACACCCGTCATTCCCGTGACGTAGGAGACGTATCCCGGCGCGAGAGGAAGAACGCAGGGGCTGATGAAAGCGACGAGTCCGGCCGCCACGGCGATAGGGAGGGCGACGAGCATCGACCCGCTCGTAATGATCGTGCCGATGTCACCCACGGTCAGCCACCTCGTCGATGACTCCCCGAAGTGTTGCGGCGCTCACTTTCCCCAGAATTCTCGCCGCCACCCGACCGTTGCCATCGATCACGAGGGTCGAGGGAATGGCTTGGGGCGGAAGCGAATCCGAGAACTGGAGTTGAACTTGACCATCAGGATCAAAGATGCTGGGAAAAGTCAGACCCATCGACTCGACGAATCCCTGCGCGGCGACGGTTGAGTCTCTGGTGTTCAAACCAACGAACTGCACCCCATTGCCCTGCTCTTCTTCCCAGACCTCCTGCAATTCAGGAGCCTCGGCACGACACGGCGCACACCAGGAGGCCCAGACGTTCATCACGACTGTTTCCCCGCGGTGATCGGCGAGGTCGAAGGTGTCGCCATCCAGGGTGGTGGCACGAACATCCGGGGCCGGCGCCCGCTGGGCCGGCTCTACGACGATGATCGATCCGTCACCGCCGACGAAACCGGATTCGGACTCGATCGAACTCGTTCCCCCCGCGTTACCGCAGGCGCTGACGGTTACAGCGAGGCACAGCAGGAGAACAAGCCGCTTCATGCGCCGGCGATGGGACTGGCACCGGGGAGGAGATCGCGCGCTGGCTCCGTATAAGAGATGGACATCAGTCGGTCACCATGGAAAGCCAGTGACGTGAGCGATGCCAAGTTGCACTGTCGGGAGCGGGGGTCGTGCCACAGCCGCCGGCCCTCCGCATCGAGCCGGGCGATCCAAATCGGCAACTGGTGGCTCACCAGAACCACTTCGCGACCGTCCGCCACTTCCAGAGCGTTCGCGACCGCCCGGCGCATACGTTCAGCGACGTCCTCATAGGGCTCTCCCCAGCTCGGGCGGAAGGGATTCCACAGATGCTTCCAGGTCCGCGGCTGTCGCAACACTCCATCCCCGACGCTCACGCGCTGACCTTCAAAGACATTGTCCGCTTCAATCGCCAAGGACTCGGTCCCGACGGTCAGCCCGTGCACCCGAGCGATCGGGTCGGCGGTTTGCTGCGCACGTTCCATCGGCGAGGCAATAACTGCGGCTACGTCGTGCTGCGCGAGGGCCTGCGCGGCCATATCCGCCATCTGTATTCCACGCTCAGAGAGCCGATATCCCGGAAGGCGGCCATACAGGACACCTTCGGGGTTGTGCACTTCCCCGTGGCGAAGGAGATGGACGACGCTGTGCTGGTCACTCACCCCTCGAGCCTAAGCACGACCGATGAAGGCGCATCTCGGGGTCACGACTTGCGCCGACCGGCCGCCCTTTTCTTGCTGGGGCGCCACTCATCCTCGCCTGCTTCCTCAGCCCGCTCACGCATGACGACTCCGTGAGCAGCCAACGCCTCCGCAAGGCCCTCAGGTGTGCTGTCCTCAGGGAGAACGTCCACACGCAAGCCATGCTCCTCGGCCGTCTTCGCGGTGTGGGGACCGATGCAAGCAACAACGGTCGACTGATGCGGCTTGCCGGCGATCCCGACCAGGTTGCGCACCGTGCTGCTTGAGGTGAACATCACCGCGTCGAACCCACCGGTCTTGATGGCCTCTCGCACAGGAGCAGGCGGCGGCGCCGCCCGCACGGTTCGAAATGCCGTGATGTCTTCGACTTCCCATCCCAATTCGGTGAGGCCAGCGGCCAGGGTGTCCGTTGCGATGTCGGCACGCGGCACAAACACCTTGTTGATCGGATCCAGGAGCGAGTCGTACGGCGGCCAGGCGTCAAGAAGGCCGCCGGTGCTCAAATCTTCCTCGGGAACCAGATCCGGTCGCACTCCGAACTCGATGAGGGCATCGACTGTTCCCGGTCCACACGCAGCCACTCGAAGGCCGGAGAAGGACCGAGCATCCAGGCCGTAGTCGTAGAGCTTCTCGCGCACCGCACGAACCGCATTCGCCGAAGTGAAGCCAACCCACTCGTATCGACCTTCCACCAGACCCCGAACCGCACGCTCCACCTGCTGAGGGGTGCGCGGAGGCTCGACGGAGATGGTGGGCACCTCGCTGGGAACGGCACCCAGGCGCCGCAGACGAGTCACAAGACCAGCGGTGTTGTCCTGGGTACGGGGAATGAGAACGCGCCATCCGACCAGCGCCTTGCGCTCGAACCAGTCGAGTCGCTCCCGCTGCTCGACGACCTCGCCAATCACAACGAATCCACTTCGACGAGTCGTTGCAGCCTCGGCAGCTTCGCTCAAGGTCATGACAACGGTCTGTTGATCAACGGTTGTGCCATCTCGCGTGATGGCGACGGGGGTGTCGCCGGATCGTCCCGCCTCAAGCATGGCTCGTGCGATGTGCACCAGATGATTGGCCCCGGAGGGGAACACCGCCGTGACGCGGGGAACAGCAAGTTCTTCCCAACGTACCGAGGAGTCCTGTGCGTCGATGACTCGGACTTCCTTGGCCTTGTTCCCTACGAGACCGAATCCGGCGTATGCCGGTACTCCCGTTATCTCGCTGACCGCGGGCACGATCTCTATGTCGATCTTGGCTCGACGTACGGCACCGACCTCACCCACGAGGCCCGACCCCATCATCGGGTCTCCTGCGAGCAAACGGACGACCACCGTTCCTGCCTTTGCGGCGTCAATGGCGGGCTTGATTCGATCCGCCGCCGGTCCGGCCGCGTCGGGGTCGACAACGTCAATGATGTCGGCCTCTACGAACGCTTCCGCGATCGGCACCGCCGCCTCGTCCGCGAGCACGTACCCCGCATCGCCCAGCATGCGAGCACCCCGGTGGGCGATCAAGTCAGGGTCTCCTGGACCGGCAGCAACGAAAGCGATGCACGGTGTGGCCGGCGTCTTCTTCTCAGACGCCTTCGTCACCACGGGCACATCGGCAACGTCGTCCACCGTTGACACCGCCGCACCGCCCGCCTTCTTTTTAGCAGCTGCTTTTGTGGCTGGCGCCTTGGCAGTCGGTGCCTTCTTGGCGGGTGCTTTCTTCACAGGTTCCTTCTTCACAGACTTCTCAGACTTCTCAGACTTCTTTGGCACTTTCTTCACGGGGGCCTTCTTTGCACTCTGGGAGCTCATGCGTTCATCACCTCTGACGTCTGACCGGTGGACGTCTGGTCGGTTGGTGGTGCTGGAGGTTCAAGTCGCGTGACCACCGAGCCATCCGGTTGCCTCCTGCGTTGCTCATGGAAAGCCAACACCTGAAGTTCGACGGCAAGGTCGACCTTCCTCACCTCAACGTCCTCAGGGACGTTCAACACCACGGGGGCAAAGTTGACGATGCTCCGAACACCGGCGGCGACGAGACGATCGGCGATATCTTGAGCAGCATCCGCAGGTGTCGTGATGACGCCTATCCGAGCGTCGTTGTCTGCCACGATCGCACGAAGATTGTCCACAGATTCGACGGTGATCCGCCGGTCAACGACGGAGACCACTGTCCCCACGACGTCGGGATGCGAATCGATCAAGCCGACGACCTGGAATCCACGACTGGCGAACCCTCGGTATGACACGAGCGCCCGACCAAGGTTTCCCACCCCGACGACAACGACTCCCCACGGACTCGTCAATCCGAGCTCGCGAGCAATTTGGTACGTGAGGAACTCAACGTCGTAGCCGACACCACGCGTGCCGTAGGAGCCGAGGTACGACAGATCCTTTCGAAGCTTGGCACTGGTGACTCCGCACGCGGTCGCGAGCTCTTCGCTCGAGACGGTGTGCGACCCAGAATCGGCAAGCGACACCAGAACCCGGTGGTACACCGGCAGGCGTGCCACGGTGGCGTCAGGGATAGCCCGACCAGACATCGGGACCAGGGCCGGTCCGCGACTATCGCTGGAGCGAGGTGCGGGAAGAGGCACGTGCGTCACCTACATTGCAGTTACGGGGCACGGGAGCCATTCGGCGCTCAGCCACCGGGCCGTTGAGAGCCGAAAGAGTATGGCTTCGTGCACGAATGCACAAAGTTTACCGGACGTTTACGTCCGATTATCGGTCTAATGCCTGACTCAACCGGACCGCATCTACCCGAAAGAAGTCGTGCCGTTCACCGTCTACGAGGACCACCGGGATCAACTCTGCGTACTCGTCGGCGAGGGCTGGGTCGTCATCGATGGAGATGACCTCGTACCGCACCCCTCGTTGCACGCACACCTCAGAGACCACGGCCTCGGCCTCATCGCACAGGTGACAACCGGCACGGCCAATGATCTGCACACGCACTGCCAGGGCGTCATCGCCGGACCCGGCCCCACTCCTCATGTCCCTTATCTTGCCGACTACGCCGATGTCTTACCCTGCCGATGTGGAAACTCCCGACGTGCTCACGTCTTATCGTCGCGCCGGGCAGGCATCGGCATCCGCCGCCGCGGACATTGAACACGATGTCTCCGCCACCGCGGCCTTCTTCGATGTCGACAACACCATCATGCGCGGGTCGAGCCTGTTCCATCTCGCCGTCGGTCTCGCCAAACGCAAGTACTTCAACGCACGTGAGATCAGTGGATTTGCCAGTAAGCAGCTGAAGTTTGTTCTCAGTGGCTCGGAGGACCTCGAGGACATGGCGTCGGCCACCGAGGCTGCTTTGTCGTTCGTGCAGAACCGCTCGGTCCAGGAACTGCAGGATCTGGCGGAGCAGATCTTCGACGCGGAGATGGTCGACAAATTGATCCCGGGATCTCTGGCGTTGGCCCAGGGACACCTCGACGCCGGGCAGCAAGTGTGGCTCGTCACGGCTACTCCACAAGAGCTTGCGGCCGTGATCGCCCGACGCCTCGGCCTCACCGGAGCACTCGGGACGATTGCTGAAAGTCGCAACGGGATCTACACCGGAAAGTTGCACGGCCCTCCGCTGCACGGTCTCGCCAAAGCCGAAGCGGTACGCGCCTTGTCCACGAGCGAAGGCCTCGATCTCGGCGAGTGCAGCGCGTATTCAGACTCCGTGAACGACGTCCCCATGCTGTCTCTTGTCGGTCACCCGACGGCCGTCAACCCCGACCCTGAGTTGCGTGCACATGCGATCGCCAATGAGTGGCGCATTCGCGACTTTCGACGCCGAGCTCGCATCAAGCCCTACGTGGCGCCTGTCGCCAGCGGCGCTGCCGGTATCGCCGTCGGCCTGGCGTCGGGATATCTCCTGGGACAGATGCGAGGTCGCCGCTAGGCGAAAGCACCGCCGCGTTGGGCGAGCAGGTCATAGAGGCGACGCTGGATACGTTCGCGCACCTGGTCGGTGATCTCGAATAGGACGGCGGGGTCGTCGGCTGCCCCGGACGGTAAGTGATCCGTGGGGATCGGATCGTCGAAGTGAATCAGCCATTTGCTCGGCAGCGGCACCAAACCCAGCGGCCCCAAGAAGGGAAAGGTCGGGGTGATGGGGAAGTAGGGAAGCCCGAGAACGCGGGCCACGACCGACGCATTCGCCACCATGGGATAGATCTCCTCGGCTCCCACGATCGCGGTCGGGATGATCGGCGTCCCCGTTCGCACGGCGGCTGAGACAAAACCCCCACGTCCGAAGCGTTGGAGTCGGTAGCGCTCCGAAAAAGGCTTTCCGATGCCCTTGAACCCCTCCGGCCACACTCCGACGACCTCACCTGACGTCAGCAGGCGCTCAGCGTCGTCGTGGCACGCCAGCGTGTGGCCGGCTCGACGAGCCACGTCCCCGAGGAAAGGCGTTTGGAATACGAGGTCGGCACCCAACATGCGCAAGAACCGGTGTGAGGGATGCTCATCATGAATAGCCACCTGGGTCATCACCGAATCCACCGCAATGGTGCCGGAGTGGTTGGCCACCACGAGGGCTCCTCCTTGATCCGGAATCGACTGGATTCCCGAAACCTCTACTCGGAACCAGTTGCGATACAGCGGACGAACAGCCTGCAACAGCACCTTGTCTGTGAATTCCGGATCGAATCCAAAATCGTCGACCGCATACTCGCCGGCAAGTCGCTCCCGAAGCACGCTCCACATGCCTGGCGAATTGTCCGCATTCATCGGTGATGCGTCACGTGGCGGCGCATTGTTCAAAGTGACCGCTGTCTTGATCTTGCGCTTCTTGGGGGTGCTCGCACTACCGGAATTAGCAGTGCCGGAATTAGCGGCGCCGGCCTGTGCCGTGCGGGAATCAGACGACCCCGCCGAAGGCGCGGCCAGCCGAGGACCGGTGGCTCCTACTTCACGTGCCGCCTTCGACGGACGCACGCGGTTATCAGGTCGAGAGTCATCCATAACTCGCTGCCTCCCGTCGACTGCCGCGCACGAAGGAACCGAAGGCGTCATAGCTCGAGTACTGACACTCAAAGCCAACCTCCACAGCAACACGCGTCGTGTCGAGCACACGTCCGTGGGTCAGGTACCTGACCTGGTCGCGGGAAAAGTCCGCCCAGGCACCTCGCGCCAACGTTCGCCCGACCGAGGGCACAAGGACGGCCGGCAGGGGCACACTCGACGCTCCGAGTCGACCCAATGCTTGCGACAAGAGCACGACCCCATCACCGGCGACGTTGAACGTCCCGGTTGTGCGCTGCAAGACCACCCGCCGCGTCACCTCTAGAGCGTCCTCCTCATGGACGAATTGCAGGCGCGGGTCAAAACCGAGAACGGTCGGAACAATAGGCATCATCAAGTACGACGTCATTCCCGTCCGCATACCCGGCCCGACGATGTTGGCAAAGCGCAGAGTCGCCACCCCAACATCGGGTCTGCGGCGAGCAAATCCTCGAACGTACTCCTCGACTTCCATTGAGTCTTTCGCCCATCCGGACGTTGGAGGATGACGAGGAGAGGAGTCTTCCGTGATCAACGCCGGATCACGGGGTCCGCTGCCGTAGACGGCCGCGGTCGACTTCACGACCACGTGGCGAACACTGTCGACTCGCTGACACACTCCCAGTAATTGCATGGTGCCGATGACGTTGATGTCCTTCATTACAGAACGGTTGCCCGCCTGCCGGGGAGTAGCGATAACACCCATATGGACCACCGTGTCGACCCCGGTACCGTCCAGAATCTTCGCTATCGACGGGTTTCGTATATCGGCGCGAATGAAGTCCGCTGCGAGGGGAGACGCGGGGGGGACGACGTCGATTCCGATGACCCGATCGACCCCCGGCTGGTGGACGAGTCGATCTGCCATCTTGCCGCCGAGATAGCGGGAGACCCCCGTAACGACGGCAACTATGCCCACAGTGGGGCCCTCTACCTACTTCTTGTTGCGGCGTTGAACCCGCGTACGACGGAGCAGTTTGCGGTGCTTCTTCTTGGCCATTCGCTTACGGCGCTTCTTGACCACAGAGCCCATGAACTGCCTCTACTCCTTCATCGCCCGCCCAAGCGGGCAGTGTTCGCATCTACTGACGACCAGGTGATCGACGCCGCCGAAGTCTACCCGCCTTCACTGTGGGAATGAGAGCGCGGCCTCAACACCAGGCGTTCGCGCTGAATGTCAGGCGGTTTCGATGTAGGAATCGCGAAGGTAGTCGTGCACCGCTTGCTCTGGGACGCGGAACGAGCGCCCAACACGAACCGCCGGCAGATCCCCATTGTGCACAAGGCGATAGACCGTCATCTTCGAAACCCTCATGACCGAAGCTACTTCCGCCACGGTCAAGAACTTGACGTCACCAAGGGAGTTCTCAGATGTGTTGGCCATGATGTGATCCGTTCTCGTCCTTGCCGGCTCCCCGGTCCCGTAAAGGGGAACACTAGTCGCGAAGGGTTCCCAGCGAAAGTCGATTCCCAAAAAAAGATTGCCACACGCCGACGCTCTCCGCCCTCAGGCGGCTCTACTCCTGATCTGCACGATCTGCGCGCTCGGCCGACATCTCACCGGCTCGCCCGTGGGCCGCCCGCATTCCGTTCTCGATGGTTCTGGCAAGGCCCTCGGAGTCGAATACGCCGATGGCAGCCGCCGTCGTCCCCCCGGGGGAGGTGACTGCCGCCCGCAGCGCTGCTGGATCGTCGGGCTCGGAGGCGAGAAGCAGTGCGGATCCCGCGATGGTTTCAGCCACGAGAGTGCTTGCCGTGGACCGATCGAGGCCGAGGTCCATGGCCGCCTTCATCATCGACTCGGCCAGGTAGAATACGTAGGCGGGTCCGCTGCCGGAGGTCGCGGTGAGCGAGTCGATGAGCGCCTCATCCATCACGATCACCGTCGAGACCGGATCCAGAAGGCGGACCACCTGTTGCAGTTGCTCCGCCGAACACGTGGTGCCCGCCACGAGGCCGACCACCCCTCGACCGACCCGTACCGGAGTATTCGGCATGGCTCTGGCGACCGCGACCCCGTCCGGCGCATGTCTCTCGAGCACCGCCACCGGCACTCCCGCCGCGATCGAGACGACCACTCCGCTCGGGTTCACCGACTCGGCTGCCTGCCCGAGAACATCGGTGATCTGGTCCGGCTTGACGGCGAGGAAGATCACGTCGGCGTCGCTGACGGCTTCGGTCAGGTCTGCCACTCGGACATCTCCGCGATGGCGCCACATCTCCGCACGCTCGACGTTCGCCTCGACAACCGTCACCTGCGCATCGGGGACACCACCGAGGATGCCTTCCACGATGGCTCCACCCATCGCACCGCCACCGACCATGGCCACTCGGTTCATGGTTACTTACTGTGCCACAGGAGCTGACAGCGGTTGGGTCGGATCGAGTAGACGCTGGATCGTCGGACCGACCAGTGCAACAACCTCGTCCTCAGATGCCGACGCGAGCGGCTCCACGGCAACGCCGTAACGGGCGATGACGATGCCGCCGAGGAAAGACGTAATGAGGGCGCCGCGCATCTTGGCGTCCGGAATGCCAGCGCGAAGGAGAACCTGATCCACGACCTCACCAGTGATGTACTCCCAGACCGCTCGAACGCTGCCGGGCGTGTTGGTCACCGCCCCCGGGATAAGCGGGCCGACCGCGCCTACGTCATCCCGTAGCTGCTCGTCTTGGGCAGCCCGCAAGGCCAAGCGAACCAACCGCTCTCCCAACCCATCAAGACCTGGTGCCACCAGGCGCGGGATCGCCGATGCGGGGTCGAACGGAAGATCCATGACGGCGGCAAAAAGTTCGGCCTTGTTCCGGTAGAAGGAGGACAGGACGGACGGCCCCACACCGGCAGCCACCGCGATGGACTTCACTGTCACCGACGCGTAACCGCGACGCTCAAATATCGCCCGAGCAGCGCGGTCGATAGCGGCGCGCCGATCATCGTTGGGTGAGGTCATAAGGCACCACCGAGGTGCCTGCGAGCGAAATTCAGGGTCTCCCGCAGATCCGCGACTCGCTCATCGCGGCTTTGGGCGCTCCGCGTGGAAACCTCTGCGATCACGGAGCCACCGAAGCTTGCTTCCGCCAAACGTGCAAGAACCTCAGCAACGGGCTGGTCACCGCGGCCGGGAACAAGGTGCTCATCACGCGCCGAATCGGTGCCATCGGCCAAATGCACGTGTGCGACCCGATCGGCCAAGTCACGCACCATGTCCCGTGGGTCGGTTCGTGAGACGGCGGTGTGCGAAAGATCCACCGTGGCGTGTCGGTAGTCCTGCTGGCGAATATCCCAGTTGGGGGCGTATGCACCCAACGATGACGGGCCGGCACGCCACGGATACATGTTCTCGACGGCGAAGAGTACGTCGGTTACTTCCTCCATCCGGGCAATTCCGTCTTCGAAAGATCGCGCATACTCACGTTGCCACCGAAAGGGGGGATGGACGACGACTGTCGAGGCGCCCAGTACCTCGGCAACATCGCGGGCCTTATCGAGCTTTCCCCACGGGTCGGTCCCCCACACCCGCTGAGTGATGAGAAGACACGGCGCGTGGATGGAAAGAACAGGTACTTGGTAGTGATCGACCAGGCCCTTCAAGGTCGCGAGATCCTGACTCATCGCATCGGTCCCGACCATCACCTCGACACCGTCGTACCCGAGGTCAGCGGCCAATTCGAACGCGACGGCTGTCGATTCTGGGTATACCGACGATGACGACAAGCCGATCGTGTACTGCCGCGACATCGTCACTTCCTTGCCCGACGCCAACGATCGGTCACTAAACCGGCCCCCCACACGGCCATGGCGCCAGCTAACCCCACTGCTATCGCCACCAGGCTGTACGGCTCTGGGCTCAAACTTAGGGCGAAGAATTCAGAAAGCGGCGGAATGTAGATCACCGCGCCGAAGCTCACAACCATCAGGCCGATGATGCCCCAACGAACAAGATTCAGCGGCCGCGCGGAAATAGCTAGAACCCCTGTCGCCACAATGAACAAGGAGACCGTGGCTGCCTTCTGGGCGTTAAGAACGGGCTCCGACACCCACAGTGCTACCGCGTAGCTCGTCCAGGCCGAGGCGGCGGCGATGATTCCTGCGGGGATCGCGAAGGCGAGGACTCGCTTAAAGAACCCAGGACGAAATCGCTCCTCGTTTGGCATGAGAGCCAGGAAGAACCCCGGGATACCGATGGTCAGCGCGCTCACCAGCGACAGGTGGCGCGGCAGAAATGGAAACACCACGGCGAAAACACCGGTCAGAACCGAAATCACCGTGGAGTACACGCTCTTGGTGAGGAAGACGTCGGAGACTCGCTCAATATTTCCCAGAACTCGACGCCCTTCGGCGACGACCCTCGGCAAGACCGACCACTTGCTATCCAGCAGAACGAGTTGCGCCACCGCGCGGGTTGCGCCCGATCCATTTCCCATGGCGATGCCGAGATCGGCGTTCTTCAGCGCCAAGACGTCATTGACGCCGTCACCGGTCATCGCAACGGTCGACCCACCGAGTTGTAGCGCGTCCACCATCTGCTGCTTCTGGGCAGGCGTCACCCGACCGAATACCGAGTGCTCGGCCATAACGCCTGCCAATTCCTGCGTACTTGTCGGCGCGTGCCGAGCGTCGACTGGATCATCGGATCCAGGAATGCCTGCTTCATCGGCAATGGCACCGACCGTTTCGGCATTGTCGCCCGAGATGACCTTGACGCGCACACCTTGATCGAGAAAGTACTCGACGGTGGCACGAGCATCGTCACGCAACTGTTGATCGATGACCACGACAGCCGCGGGAGCCACGGGACCCAGTCCTCGGTCGGCCGAGACTGCACTGTCGTGACTGTCCGACCGGGCAACAACAAGGACCCGCGCTCCTCGATTGGCATAACGCGTAGCGACGTCGACGACCTCCTGGTGGTCGGGCACTACCACGTCCGGTGCGCCAAGGACCCACACTCCGTGGTCGTCGAAAGTGACTGAGGACCACTTTCGGGAACTCGAGAACGGCACAGTGGATGCCACCGACCATCCGGGATCCGGGCATGAGCGAGCGATGGCGAGGATCGTCGGATTCGGCGATGCTTCCGCCGCCGCCAATGCTCCGAGCAGCTGGCGCAGCTCGTCGGCTGATTCTCGACCCACCGCGATGACATCGTCCAGGTGCATGCCGGGCTCGGTGAGTGTCCCTGTTTTGTCGGCGCACACCGTGTCGACCCGGGCCAGCACCTCGACGGCTGGTAAGTCCTGCACCAGAACGCGCCGTTGAGCCAGTCGAATCACCGAAACCGCCATGGCGATGCTGGTCAGCAGAACCAGGCCATCGGGAACCATCGTCACGACGCCTGCGATGGTGCCGCGTACGGCTTCCTTGACCGGCAACTCGGCGCGGATGAGTTGGGATGTCAACAAGAGCACACCGACGGGAACCAGGAAGTAACTGACAATTCTGATGAACTTGTTGATCGCGTCACGAAGTTCGGAATTCGTCAGCGCAAACTTCTTTGCCTGCTCCGTCAGCCCCGAGGCGAAGGACTCCCGTCCCACACGAGTGGCTTGATAGACCCCCGAGCCGGCCACGACGAAGGATCCCGACATCGCCGTATCCCCGGTTTGCTTGTCGACAGGGTCTGCTTCTCCGGTCAACAAACTCTCGTCGATCTGTAAGCCGATGGTTTTCAAAATGACTCCATCGACCACGAGCTGATCGCCTGTTTTGACCACGATGAAGTCGTCAATCACCACATCCGCAGCCCGCACCTCGATATCGGCTCCGTTGCGACGCACTGTGGGCTTGGCTTCCCCGATAACCGCCAACTTTTCGAGGGTTCTGGCAGCGCGGTATTCCTGAACGATGCCGATCAGGGTGTTTGCCACGATCACGAACCCGAACAGGGAGTCCTGGATAGGGGCGACCACGAGCATGATCACCCACAGGGATCCGATCAGGCCGTTGAACCAGGTGAAGGTGTTCTTTCGGACAATGTCGGCGAAACTCCGCGAGTTGGCGACGGGAGCTTCATTGAATTCGCCCCGTTCGACTCGCGCACGCACCTCATCATCGGTGAGCCCACGCTCAATGTCCTTGGTGTGGGTGCTCATTCCCGGACCGCTTGTCATCGAGGTAGCCCGTCCATGCGGCGGAGAATGACTCCCTCCCGCAATGCCCACGGACACACGTCGAGTTGCTCAACATCGAGTAGATCCATCGCCGCTTCTGCGACCACGGCTCCGGCCAGCGATTGAGCAGCCCGGCCAGCAGACACCCCCGGCAAGGTGGCACGTTCGGCCACCGAGAGCCCCGAGAGAAGCGTGACCAATTCACGAACGCTGGACGCGTGCAACCGACGTCGAACGTGCACACCTTCCGAGGACGGCGGAGCCCCAGCAATGCGGGCGAGCTGCTTGAAGGTCTTGCTGGTCGCCACGCACAGCATCGGATCCGCGGCCCGACGCAGCGGGCCGATCGAATCGGCGATCTGGGCCCGTGCGAACGTTCGCATCGCCTTGATCTGCGACTTCGACGGTGGGTCATCGATGATGAATTCACGCGTCAAGGCGCCTGCTCCAAGGGGCAGAGAAATGGCCACTTCCGGTTCCTCGTCCGGTCCGGTAGCCAATTCCAACGATCCGCCGCCGATATCCATCACCAACAACTGACCCGAAGACCATCCGAACCACCGACGAACGGCAAGGAAAGTCAGCCGAGCCTCCTCTTCCCCAGTCAGGACATCAATGACGATCCCCGTGCGACGGCGAATCTCGTCAATGATTGCGTCACCGTTGCTCGCACTTCGGATAGCAGACGTCGCAAAGGTGATGATCTCCGTCGCACCTTGATCCTCAGCGATGGTCTGGCTGTGATCGATAAACGCAACCAGGGCGTCGATCAGCTCCTGATCGATGACCCCATCCGCATCCGTGTGCTCGGCCAGCCGAAGCGGCGCCTTGTGCTTGGACGCGGGGATCGGCGCAGCCCCGTAGTGCGCATCCACCAGCAGCAGGTGCACCGTGTTGCTTCCCACGTCGAGGACGCCCATCCGCACAACGCCACCCTATGTCCCGGTCGTACCCCCGCGCCCTCGCCAATGTCACCCTCGTCACCTAGGCTTCCCGCGTGCCTGAAGTAGCCCTGGACTTTCCCCGACAGTGGGTCGAGTTCGTCGATCCCGCCGACGACAACCAACTGATCCGGGCTGATCTGACCTGGTTGACGTCCCGATGGACCTGCATCTTCGGTCGCGGCTGCAAGGGCATTGATGCCGCCCGACCCGATGCGGGGTGCTGCGTCCACGGCGCCCACTTCGCAGAGAAGAAGGATCGCAAGCGCGTTGCACGTTGGGTCGAGAAGTTGACGCCCGAGCTGTGGGAGAACCACGACATCGGTCACAGGGGCGGCTGGACCGAGAAGGAGGACGGAGCGTCCAAGACCCGTGTCGTGGACAACGCCTGCATCTTCCACAACTCCGAAGGATTCGCCGGCGGCTACGGCTGCGCGCTCCATCACCTCGCCGACCAAGAGGGCGTCTCCTTCATCGAAACCAAGCCTGAGGTGTGCTGGCAACTTCCCCTACGCCGAGGATACGAAGATCTCGAGTATGAGGACGGATCCGAGCGCCTGGTGGTCGTCCTCGGTGAATACGACCGCCGCAACTGGGGGGAGGGAGGCCATGACTTTCCCTGGTACTGCACGGGAAACCCGGAGGCGCACGTGGCAACCGACCCCGTCTACGTCGGCTCCCGGGACGAGATCATTGCGCTGATCGGACAGCCGGCCTACGACGTTCTCGCTGACCTGTGTGACAAGCGAGAGGCGCTCCTGCGTGCGAACCCCACCGACGCGGCTCTCGCACCTCACCCCGCCGATCCTGTTCCCTAACGCTATTCCCGTGCCAAAGTCCAAGCCCTCGTTCGCCTGTTCTGCCTGTGGGGCGACCGCGCTGCGTTGGACGGGCAAGTGCGTGAAGTGCGGTGAGTTCGGCACGGTCGCCGAGGTAGCGTCCGTCGCGCCGATTCCGGGCCGTCGAGCGTCCACCAGCGGCACAGCGCCTCTCACCCCCGCCCGCTCGGTATCTGCTGTCACCGCCACCGGTCCGGTGGCGCGGATGAGTACCGGCGTAGGCGAATTCGATCGAGTGCTCGGCGGTGGTCTGGTGGCCGGTCAGGTGCTGCTCGTCAGCGGTGAGCCGGGCGCTGGCAAGAGCACCCTGCTGCTTGACGTCGCGAACGCCATCGCTGCGAGTACCGGTCGCGCCGCACTGTATGTATCCGGTGAGGAGAGCGTCGACCAGATCGCCGTGCGGGCATCACGAATAGGTGTCGACGACGAGCACCTGTATCTCGCAGACGAAACAGATCTCGCGAATGTCATCGGACACATCGACGCGCTCGGCTCGGATCTGTCTCTCGTCATCGTCGACTCCGTTCAAACCATCGCCTCGGCAGACGTGGATGGACGGGCTGGAGGCGTTGCGCAGGTCATGGAGGTGGCGCACGCGCTGACGCGAGTAGCCAAAGCGCGCGGAATCCCGGTCTGCCTCGTCGGTCAAGTGACGAAAGAATCCACCGTGGCCGGGCCGCGGGCTCTCGAGCACATCTGTGACGCGACGCTCTCCCTCGAGGGTGATCGACACACATCTCTGCGACTGCTGCGGGCGGTGAAGAATCGTTACGGCCCCGCCGACGAGGTTGCATGCTTCGAGCAAACCGACGGTGGCCTGCGCGAAGTGGTCGACCCCAGCATGCTCTTTCGAGAAGATCGTCGATCTCCCGTCCCCGGCACGTGCATCACCGTCACCATCGAAGGCCGCCGGGCCATGCTGGCGGAGGTGCAATCCCTCGTTGCCCCCACCACCAATCCGAACCCACGCCGCGGAGTGTCCGGTTTGGACTCGTCGCGAGTTGCCATGCTCGTCGCCATCACCGAGCGGGTAGCCGGCTTGAAGCTCGCCGACAAAGACGTGTTCGTGGCAACCGTCGGAGGAATCCGGCTTGTCGATCCGAGTACTGACCTGGCGACGTGCTTAGCAATCGGATCCGCCGCCAACGATGCCCCTCTGCCGCTCGATATTGCCGCCATCGGTGAGGTCACACTGTCTGGAGATGTTCGCCGGGTGCCGATGGTCGGTCAGCGCATAGCGGAGGCCATTCGGTTGGGCTACGCCCGCGTTCTCGCACCCATTGGCGCGACGGCCGCACTCGAGTCGCGCACGTCGGACGTGGAAATCATCGAGGTTCGCGACCTAGCACAGGCATTCGCCTTTCTGTCGGGAATGCGTGAGCCTGACCCGACCTTCTAGTTTTTCCTGTTACTCAAGGCAAACGCCGTGCCATCGCTCGTGACTTTGAGGTTCCTACCGACCACCTCATAGCGACCAGCCTTGGCCTTCCTGCCCTTGCCTTCGTCCGGGCATCCCTTCTGACTCAGTCGGCTGTTCCAGGTCAGTGTCGACACCGCTTGTTTTCCGGGGGCCATCAACGTTCTGTTCGACTCATCGCTGGTGGAACAGTCGTCACTCGACCACACGTGATACCCGCCGGAGGTGATCTCCAACTCGTTCGCCTTCGGCCCGATATCCCGGAAGCAGGGAACGTCTCCGACATTGGTGATCGTGAGCGTGAGAATCGGATCTTGCTGCCCGACGCGATACGTCGAGGAGTCCGTTGTTGCCGTGACCTCAATAGCCGAATCGAGGCATTCGGTTGGCTCTGCAGGTGTAGCCAGTGCCTCTTCAGTTGGTGCGGACCCATCGTCTTCGAGCACCTCGGTCTCCTCGGCGGCGACCTCGGTCGACGTATCCGGCGTGGCTGCGCTTCGAGATCCGAGGAACCACCAGCCACCCAGCACCAGGGTGACGACGACGAGAAGCAGGGCTCCCCTGCGGACCCAGTACACGACGGGTGGCTCGGGTCCCACGGGTTGCATCAGGCCGGACATGTTGTCCACGTTACTGCGACGTTCGCTCTCCCATGGAACGATCCGTACCGTGGCGCACAACACACGTCGGGTCGCCAGCGTGTGCTCCTGGTTTGATGACAACGCCCGCCCCCTCCCCTGGCGGAACTCCACCCCCTGGGGGGTTGTCGTGTCCGAGTTCATGCTCCAGCAGACACCGGTACATCGAGTCGAGCCCGTCTGGCAGGACTGGATGGCGCGCTGGCCCACGCCGCAGGCTCTGGCCTCGGAGCCTTCGGGTGAGGCGGTTCGGGCGTGGGGACGATTGGGCTACCCGCGGCGGGCACTTCGCCTGCACGCGACCGCCCGACAGATCACCGATCAACACGGCGGTCGCGTTCCTTCCAGCGATGAAGCACTTCGTGCGCTCCCGGGCGTCGGGGAATACACAGCTGCTGCCATTCGTGCCTTCGCATTCGGGCTCGAATCCATCGTGCTGGACGTTAACGTGCGTCGAGTCATCTCTCGAGCCTGGAGCGGAATCGACGAGCCACCATCCCACTTGAGTGCCGTCGAGCGCACGTTGGCGAAATCACTGGCCACCGCGGCCGATGATCCTTCTGCATGGGCAGCCGCCAGCATGGAACTCGGGGCCATCGTGTGCACG